>NZ_RZSX01000543.1:0-4448 GCF_004023105.1 Mesorhizobium sp. M5C.F.Ca.IN.020.32.2.1
GAAGGCTATGGTCTGGCTCAACGAGGGCGAGGGCGTGACCCAGTCCTTTATCGACAAAGTCACCCCCTTCCTTGGCAATCCGAAGGTGTATGGGTTTTTTCTCGTCGACGAGCCGGATCCCACCGGCCAATACCACACCCAGGTAGACGCTGAGGATCTGAAAGCCGAATCCGACTGGATCCACGCTCGCATGCCAGACGCCAAGACCTTCATCACCGCGATGGATATGGGGTCTGCCGAAAACCCGGATTTTTCCAACACCTACAACTATGACAACACGCATATCGATCTGTTTGGAATAAGCGCTTATCCGGTGCGCACCGGAACAGACACGGTCGACTACGACATGATCGACAGAACCGTGGCTGCTGCGGTGGAGTCGGGCATCCCGGTCAGCCAGATCGTTCCGGTCCATCAGACCTTTGGCGGCGGCAATTGGACGACCAACACGGGCGGCAAATATGTCATGCCGACGGCGGATCAGCTGCAGACGATGATGGACCACTGGAACGAACTGGTTCCGTCGCCCGAATTCGACTTTGCCTATGCCTGGGGTTCGCAGGAAGGCGACGTCGCGCTTGAGAGCTCGCCGGAACTGCAAGCCGTCTTCCGGGAACACAATCTTCAGGATGAGGCCCCGGCCACACCTCCAGTTAGCGATCCTGCCACGCCTCCAGCTAGCGATTCTGAAACGCCTCCAGTCAGCGATTCTGACACGCCTCCAGTCAGCGATTCTGACACGCCTCCAGTCAGCGATTCTGATACGCCTCCAGTTAGCGATTCTGGCACGCCCCCATCCGACGGCCCCGCCCAGACCATCGAGGGAAATGCCGGCGCCAACACTCTAAACGGCGGCGTCGGTGCCGACACCATGATCGGCCACGGCGGCAACGACGAATACTATGTCGACAATGCCGGCGACAAGGGGGTCGAGTCCTCTGGCCAAGGTCAAGACAGGGTGTGGACCTCTGTGAGCTATGCACTCTCAGCCGGCTCATCGATTGAAGTCCTTGGCACCACGAAGGACGCCGGCACCACGGCAATCAACCTGACCGGCAACGAGTCGGCCCAAACCATCCAGGGCAATGCCGGCGCCAACGTCATCAACGGCGGCGGCGGTGCCGATAAGTTGAGCGGCTTCGGCGGCAACGACATTTTCGTCTTCAATAGCGCCCTTGGTAACGGCAATGTCGACAAGGTCGTCGACTTCAACCAAGACAAGATCCACCTCGACGACGCGATTTTTGCCGAGCTTAAGTTGGGCAAGCTCGCATCCGACTCTTTCTTTGCGGGTAATGCCGCGCATGACAGTTCCGACCACATCATCTACAACAGATCGACTGGAGCGCTCTCCTATGACAGCGACGGCACAGGCGGCGCATCTCAAACACAGTTCGCCACTCTTTCTCCAGATCTGTCGCTTACGGCAGCCTCGTTCTTTGTGACCTAACGGAGCTAGCGGGAAACGCCATCGCGCGAGGGCCCGCGCTCGCCAACAGAGACAGGTGGATAAACTGCACTTTTGAAGCCTGTCTCGTTTGGCGGCGTGGATGCCCTGGCGCGGATCGCGCGGCACCTGCGATGGCGCCGGCCGTCCCCAGAACCGTTCTAAGCCCATTTCGGCATTGTCGATTCTCCTCCACGTCCTGCGAAGCAGGCTACCCCGGACCGTTTGAGTTCCAGAATGGTAAGGTTAGCTCAAGTGCCGGTCCCCTGAACCAGCAGCAGGCCGAAGGAACCACGCTAGGTTCGCTAACGCATTGTTTCGGCGAAACGCCTGTCGCTGTCATCCATTCGTAGGATGAGAATTCATACCTTAGTGGCTAGGGATTGAAGATGAGTGGACCTGCCCTTCAAAGGGAGGCTCTCCGCAGGCGATGCGTGTTTGACTTTGGAGAGCATCCGGTGGGCGTCAGTTCCGCGGGCAAAAGCAGCAAGCGGGTTTTAAAACCGGGGATGCCAGGGCGCAACTGGGCCGGCAGGGCGATTGGCAATGAGGGGTCATGGGAAAGATCAAGCGATCCTTGGAGGTTTTACGAACCGAAGGGCCTGGTCGACTCCTCCAATTGTCTGCCCTATCGCTGATCGAGCCGCTCAGATGGCAAGGGCTTCGTCCTCGCGTTGCGTCTGATGCAAAGCAGGCATTGTCCCATCTCAATTTGACAAATCGAAGTCGCGGATTGTTTATCGATTGCGGTTCAAATATAGGTCAAGGTCTTAGATTCTTTTCTACATACTATACGCCCGACAAATACGATTACGTTTTGATCGAACCAAACAAGAATTGCCTTGCGCAGCTTAATGCATTGCGCGCGAAAAATTTGACTATGGAGATTATCCCAAAGGCGGCGAGCGTAAAAGACGGCTACGCTGAATTGTTTGGGCCTCCTCCAGATCGAGCGGAAGCCACCCACCAAAGTTGCTCGATAGTCTTGGACCACAACGAAAGCCTGTATCAATCACAGCGATTTGCGCCGGACCTCGTCGAAACGTTTTCACTCTCAAAAATGATCCGGACAAAGCGTACGCTGTATGACGTGATCGTTCTCAAGCTCGACGTCGAGGGGGCAGAATACGAAATTCTTGATGATTTGATCAGGGCTGGAACCCATCGTGATCTATATGCCGCCTACGTGGAATTCCACTCTCTTAAACTGAGGAATCCCGCGAGACGGGAGAAGCGCGCCCTCGAAGCCAGAATGGTGCAAGCATTCGGCGAAGCCGGCATTCGATTTAGAAGATGGATATAGCGTCCTGGCGGGGCGCTGGAAGCTTGGGTTGAATACCACTCTTGAGACGCGGCTCACCGCCAGATAACCGCTCGCGTCCGACTCCGGCACAGCATATCGCCTCGGCGTGTAGACGCTGTCCATCTTTTCACCATCTATCGGCCCTGCCACATTGTCATCGAGCAGGCGGGTGATCCGGGCAAAGCCCACAAAAGCCTTCCTTGCTTCCTCGTCCGATATCTGGCCCAGAGCCACTCGCAGCAGTATAAACCGTAACCTATGTGTCCAGAATGGACCCCGGCGCCACTTGGCGCACCCGACAGGAGTCGAACGTGCGACCTCTGCCTTCGGAGGGCGAGCGCAATCAACGATCCTTAGTCGTACAAACGACATGGCGACAATATCAGCCGAACACCAAGCGCCTGCGGTTCGGTGCGGCCTTCATCGACGCCATCCTCACACGAGAGAGCGGCTCTAGAAGCGTTCGGGAAACCAGGCAATCCCAACTGACTGACTATATATCCAACATTGCCGTCATCAAGTTTCGCGCAAGTCCCTGCAGTCAAACCGCATGAAAATTGGTGATCCATCCAAGATCAACGATTCTATCAACAGCGTGTCGCTAATTGATTTGGCGCTAATATAGGCCCTCTAGTAGGCCGGATCGGGGCGCTACAGAATCACACGAGGGGATATTCGCATGGCCACGATGCACTACACCTGGGGCGCCTCAGCTGCCCAGGCCAAGGCCTATGGCTTCAATCTGGTTGATCTTCAATACGCGTCATCGGTCAACGCGTTGCCGGATGGCTCGAAAGCCCTGATCTGGCTCGGCGAGAGCAATGGTGTAACCCAGTCGTTTATCGACAAGGTAACGCCTCTCCTCAATAATCCGAAGGTTTTTGGATTTTTTCTGACTGACGAGCCGGATCCCACTGGCAGATATCATACCCAAGTGAGCGCTGCCAATCTGAAGGCGGAATCCGACTGGATCCATTCCCATTTTCCAGGCGCCAAGACTTTCATCACCCTGATGGACATGGGGTCGTACACAGATTCGAATTATTCCAATACCTACAATCCTGCCAACACAGGGATCGATTACTACGGAATAAATCCGTATCCGGTGCGCACGACTGCGGTGGACTTCAACTACATTGATAGAGCTGTGGCTGCGGCGTTGGAAGCAGGCATCCCGCAGAGCGCGATCGTTCCCGTTTATCAGGCGTTTGGCGGCGGCGGCTGGGCGACCAATACGGGCGGATCATATGTCATGCCCACGACGTCTCAGATGCAGACCATGATGGACCACTGGGAAAGGCTGGTTCCCAATCCTGCCTTTGACATGGCTTATAAATGGTCCTCTCAGAACGGCGAAACCTCGCTTGGGAACACTCCGGCGATGCAAGACTTTTTCCTGCGACACAACACCAGCACCACGACCCCACCGCCAACCGACGATACGCTCTATGGCACCAGCGGAGCCGATGTACTTCAGGGAACTGGTGCCCACACGATGATCGGCTACGGCGGCAACGACACCTATTACGTCGACAATGCCGGCGACAAGGTGAATGAGGCGGCCGGCGGCGGCACCGACAGGGTGCTCACCTCGCTGAACTATGCGCTCGCGGCCGGCTCGGAAATCGAGCTTCTCGCCACCACGAATCCGTCTGGCACGACGGCAATCAACCTCTCCGGCAATGCGTTTGCCCAGAC
>NZ_RZSX01000544.1:0-4420 GCF_004023105.1 Mesorhizobium sp. M5C.F.Ca.IN.020.32.2.1
GGTAGAGGCAGTGCCGACCGGGCCGGGCAAGACGTCGCTCGCCAAGGGCGAGATCATCGAGGCGATCCTGCTCGACAGGCGCGCGCCGCGCTCCGGCGATGCCTATCTGCGTTTCATTCCACGCACGGAGATGGACATCGCCGTGGTCAGCGCCGGGGTGAACCTGACGCTCGATGAACAAGGTGTCGTCAAATCGGCCCGCGTGGCACTGGGCGCCGTGGCGCCGACGGTGCTGCTGGTGGAAGAGGCCGCCGAGGCCCTCATCGGCAGGAAGCTGGACGAAGCAGCACTTGAGCGGCTCGCCAAGGTCTGCTCCGGGGCCTGCCGTCCCATCGACGACAAGCGGGGCACCGTCGAGTTCAGAAGAAAAGTTGCGGGCGTGCTGGCCAGGCGGGCCGCCACGACCGCCTATGCACGTGCAGGAGGCAAATGATGGCTGGTGTAGCAGTCTCAACCACAATCAACGGCGACAATGTCGAGTACCTTTGCCAGCCGGACGAGACGCTGCTCGACGTGCTGCGCGACCGCCTCGGGCTGACGGGCGCCAAGGAAGGCTGCGGCACCGGCGACTGCGGCGCCTGCAGCATCATCCTCGACGACCGGCTGGTGTGCTCGTGCCTGGTGCTTGGCGCGGAGGCTGAAGGCCGGCGTGTCGAGACCATCGAGGGCATGGCGCACGGCGACAGGCTGCATCCGCTGCAGCAGAAGTTCCTCGAGCACGCAGCGCTGCAATGCGGCATCTGCACGCCGGGCTTCCTGATCGCGGCGAAGGACCTTTTGGCCAAGAACCCCGACCCGACCGAGGAGGAAATCCGCTTCGGCCTCGCGGGGAACCTCTGCCGCTGTACCGGCTATGACAAGATCGTGCGCGCCGTCCAGGACGCCGCGAGCGTGATGAAGGGAGCGTGACGATGAATTTCGATCCGCGTTACTCCAATCGCAGTTTCACCTCCGTCGGCACGCGTCCCATCCGCCCCGACGGCGTCGACAAGGTGACGGGCCGCGCCCGCTACGGCGCGGACTTCAACATGGCCGGCCAATTGGTCGGGCGTGTTCTGAGAAGCCCGCACCCCCACGCCACGATCAGGAAGATCGACACATCGAAGGCGGAGAAGCTCGCCGGCGTGAAGGCGGTGATCACCGCGGCCGACCTGCCCGACCTCACCGACGGCGATGCTGCCATGTACGACATCCTCGACAATTGCATGGCGCGCAAGAAGGCGCTCTATGACGGCCATGCCGTGGCCGCGGTCGCCGCTGTCGACGCCCGCACGGCGAGGCAGGCGCTGAAGCTGATCGAGGTCGACTATGAGGTGCTGCCGCATGTGACCGATGTCGACGAGGCGATGAAGCACACGGCACCGCTACTTAACGATGCCATCTTCACCGAGGGCCTCGAGGAAAAGCCCGTCAAGCCTTCCAACGTCACCAAGCGCACGCAGTTTGGCCATGGCGACATCCATGAAGGTTTCGGCCAGGCCGACTTCGTCGTCGAACGCTCCTTCAAGACCGAGCAGACGCACCAGGGCTATATCGAGCCGCATGCCTGCGTGGCGAGCGTCAGCTCCGACGGCACCGCCGACCTTTGGGTCTGCACGCAAGGCCATTTCGTCTACCGCCAGCACTGCGCCCAACTGCTTGGCATGGAAGCCTCCAAGCTGCGCGTCACCTCGTCGGAGATCGGCGGCGGTTTCGGCGGCAAGACCCATGTCTGGGCCGAGCCGGTGGCGCTGGCGCTGTCGCGCAAGGCCGGACGGCCGGTCAAGCTGGTGATGACGCGTGACGAGGTGTTCCGCGCCTCCGGCCCAACCAGCGCCACCTCGATCGACGTCAAGATCGGCGCCCGCAAGGACGGCACGATCACCGCGGCCGAGGCGACGCTGCGCTATTCCTGCGGCCCCTATGCCGGCATGTGGGCCGAGATCGGCGCCATGACGGCCTTCGCCTGCTACAGGCTAGAGAACGTCAGGACGGTTGGCTACGAAGTTCTGGTCAACCGGCCGAAGACCGCCGCCTATCGGGCGCCGTCGGCGCCGATGGCGGCGTTTGCGGTGGAAAGTGCGATCGACGAACTGGCCAAGGAGATCGGCATGGACCCGGTCGAATTCCGGATCAGAAACGCCGCACAGGAAGGCACCAGATCTTCCTACGGCCCGGTATATGGCCCGATCGGCATCGGCCCGACGCTGGAAGCGGCGAAGAACCATCCGCACATGAAGGCTCCGCTGGGCAAGAACCAGGGCCGTGGCATGGCTTGCGGCTTCTGGTTCAACTTCGGCGGCCAGACCTGCACCGACCTCAACATCGGCATGGACGGCTCGGTCTCGCTTGCCGTCGGCACGGTCGATGTGGGTGGTTCCCGCGCGTCGCTGTCGCTGGTGGCGGCGGAGGAACTCGGCATCGCCTATGAGCAGGTCAAGGCGGTGGTGGCTGACACATCCAGCCTCGGCTACAACGACATGACGGACGGCAGCCGCGGCACCTTCTCCTCCTCGATGGCGACGATCTCGGCCGCCCGCAACACCATCAAGATCCTGCGGGAACGCGCCGCGCAGATGTGGGACATTCCCGTCGACGACGTGGTCTGGGAAAAGGGCCACGCCATTGCCAAAGGCGAGAAGTACGGCAACCTTGCGGCGCTGTCCCTAAAGGAGATCGCGGCGGCGTCAGGAAAAACGGGCGGGCCGATCGCCGGCCACAGCGAGCTCGTCGCCGACGGCGCCGGCGTCTCCTTCGCCACCCATATCTGCGATATCGAGGTCGATCCGGAGACCGGCACCACGAGGGTCCTGCGCTACACAGTCGTGCAAGATGCCGGCAAGGCGGTACACCCGACCTATGTCGAGGGGCAGTACCAGGGGGGTGCCGCGCAAGGCATCGGCTGGGCGCTCAACGAAGAGTACATCTACGGCAAGGACGGGCGGCTGCAGAACCCCGGCTTCCTCGACTACCGCATCCCGGTCTGCTCGGATCTGCCGATGATCGACACGCAGATCCTCGAGATCCCCAATCCCAACCATCCTTACGGGGTGCGCGGCGTCGGCGAGACCTCGATCGTGCCGCCGCTGGCGGCGATCGCCAATGCGGTGTCGAACGCCGCCGGCGTGCGCATGACGCACATCCCGATGTCGCCGCCGCGGATTCTCGCGGCGATCGAGGCGGAACGGGGAGGCTAATGGTCGAAGTAACGCTCTGGGGATCGCTCGGCGCAATCGCCGGAGGCAAGAGCAAGGTCGAGATCGAGGCGAAGGATATTCGGGAGCTGTTCAGGAAGCTGGCTGAGCAGTATCCCGGGATTGAGCCGTGGATCGATCGCGGCATCGCGGTGGCGATCGACGGGACGATTTATCGCGATACGTGGTCGAAGGAACTGCCGCCGGGCGCGGAGATTTTCCTGCTGCCGCGGTTGGCGGGGGGCTGAGTGGGGGACCTGCCTCCCCCTCGCCTAGCATACGGTCTCGAACGTCGTTGATTGGGCCGGTGCGGACGGTCCGGTCTTAGGCATTGGGAAACAGTATGCTGCCGTTCTGCAGCCGACCCCCATTGTCGCCGTTCGGAGTGCTGCCTTCGCCGCCCGAAACTTGCCATTCGTTCGGTTCCGCCATACGGCAGAGCTGGGGCCGGGAACTGTCAGTCAGTTTCCGGCACACAGTTGACCGGAGCGGACATTGCACGTGGCCCTGCCAAAGCATCTTTCTCGACTAGTGCTGGAACGACGCTATCGGCGTATTGGTGGGCCGGCACCCGGTTCTGGCGGTGCCCGCCGGCCGTGCCGGCGCACGACGCAAGGAATTTTCCAAGGAGAATAGAATTGTCGACCACTCCTGCGCCAAGTCCAGTCTATAGGGCGGACCGGACGCGCATCACAGAGTTGAACCAGCGTGAACTGGAGCGCTTCGCGGCGCGCACTGGGAGGTCGAAGGCATTACTCGACCGCGCGCGCAAGGTCATGCCGGCTGGAACGCCGATGTCCTGGATGGCCGGCTATTACATGCATCCCCAGCTCTATGTTGCGCGCGGCGAAGGCGCGCGATTTTTCGATGTGGACGGGAATGCCTATATCGACATGAACGTGGCGGATCTTTCGGCCACGCTTGGCTACGGCATTCCGGCGGTGGAAGAGCCGATGGTGCGCCAGTTCCGTAACGGTGCCCATTATCTTCTGCCCACCGAGGATGCTGTGGTGGCGGCACATTCGCTCGGGCGACTGATGGGGCTACCCTTCTGGCAGTTCACGCTGGCGGCATCGGGCGCCAACACTGAAATCATGCGCATCGCCCGGCACATCACTGGCCGGCGCAAGCTGATCGTCTTCGAAGGCAAGTACCACGGCCATATCGAGGAAACGCTGGTCAAGTTCGACGGCGAACGGGTCGTTCCCGAATATCAGGGCCTGTCAGGCCGCCGGTCTGAAGATACC
>NZ_RZSX01000545.1:0-4420 GCF_004023105.1 Mesorhizobium sp. M5C.F.Ca.IN.020.32.2.1
GGGAGCCGATCGCCGAAGTGGCTAAACTATTTGCCGGCATCTTCATCTGCATCGTGCCGGTCATCGCCATTCTCAGGGCCGGCCCCGACGGCGCGCTGGCACCGCTGGTCTCGCTTGTCAGCTCGCCGATGGGCGAGCCAAACGACCTCGCTTATTTCTGGATGACCGGAGCGCTGTCATCCTTCCTCGACAATGCGCCGACCTATCTGGTGTTCTTCGAGCTCGCCGGCGGCGATCCACAGCATCTGATGACCACCTTCGCCTCCACGCTGGCGGCGATCTCGGCCGGCGCGGTGTTCATGGGCGCCAACACCTATATCGGCAATGCGCCGAACTTCATGGTCTACGCGATTGCCAGACATCGCGGCGTCAAGATGCCGGGCTTCTTCGGCTACATGGCATGGTCGGGCGCGGTGCTGATCCCGATATTCCTGATCGCGGGTTTTCTGTTCTTTGGCTGATCAACCGACGCCGACATAGCGGCGGACCGCCGACGGATCGGCGCGGAGCTCCTCGACATCGACGGTCTCGCGGTTGCGACCGTTCTCAATGAACGAGACCCGGTCGGCGACGGACAGCACGGCATCGACCCGCTGCTCGACCAGGATCGTCGAGACGCCAAGATTGCGCAGCTTCGACACCGTCTCACGGATCCTGGCGATCATCGACGGCATCAGCCCTTCGGTCGGCTCGTCGAGTAGAAGCACCTGCGGTTCGAGACACAGGGCCCGCGCCATAGCCAGCATCTGCTGCTCGCCGCCCGACAGCGTGCCGGAGCGCTGTCTGAGCCGCTGACGCAGCAGCGGAAAAAGGTCGAGCACGTTTTCGCGCGTCGTCTTGCCCTTGCCGCGGGCCATCAGGCCGATCTCGATGTTTTCAGCCACCGTCATCTCGGCGAACAGCCGCCGGCCCTGCGGCACATAGGCGACGCCGGCCTTCGGCACGTCATGCGCCAGCAGGCCAGTCAACTCCTTGCCGTCGAGCCTGATCGAGCCGGCGCGTGAGGGAACGAGGCCCATGATCGCCTTCAGCGTCGTCGTCTTGCCGGCGCCGTTGCGGCCAAACAGGCAAAGCACCTCGCCCTTGTTCAACACGAGGTCGAGGCCGTAGAGCACCTGGACCTCGCCGTAGAAGCAGTCGAGCCCGGAGATGGCCAGTGCTTCAGACCGTGTTTCAGTCATGGGGCGGTCCCCAGGTAGGCGTCCTGCACTTCGGCATTGGCACGGACCTGCTCGGGCGTGCCTTCGGCCAGGATCTTGCCGGCGTTGAAGACGGTGATGCGGTCGGCAAGCTGCATGACCACCGGCATGTTGTGTTCGATCAGAAGCACAGTCGCGCTTGTGGCGATCTCGCGCACCAGCCCGATGAAATTGTCGATCTCGCTGTCGGCCAGCCCCTGCGTCGGCTCGTCAAGAATCAGCAGGCGCGGTTTTAGCGCGAGCCCCATCGCCACTTCGAGCAGGCGCTGATGGCCATAGGACAATTGCCCGGCCGGCATGTGGGCGCGGTCGGCAAGGCCGGTGCGCTCCAACGCCGCCATGACGCCGGCATGCACGGCACCTTTCGAGCGGCCACCGGTCAGCGTGCGCTGCACTGGCAGTGCGACGTTGTCGTAAGCGGTGAGGTTGGCAAAGACGCTGGTGATCTGGAAGGTGTAGGCAATGCCAAGGCGGACCCTGGCGTAGGCCGGCAGGCTGGCGATGTCGGCGCCGTCGAAGACGATCAGGCCCGAGGACGGCTGGATGCGGCCGCTGACCAGGCTGACGAAGGTGGTCTTGCCGGCGCCATTGGGGCCGATGACGGCGCGAATCTCGCCCGGCATGAGGGCGAATTCGACACCGTCGACGGCGCGCAGGCCGCCGAAATTGCGGGACAGGCCCTTGGTCGTCAGCAGCGGCATCATGGCAGCCATCCAAGCCAGCGCTGGCGGACGGTGCCGAGAATGCCCCTGGGGAAGAACAGCACGAGCAGGATGAGGGCGATGCCGACGATCAGCAGATAGGCCGAGGTGTAGCCGCTGGTGATGTCGACGACATAGTACATGAACAGGGTGCCGATCAGCGGACCGAGCGTGGTCGCAGCACCGCCGAGCAGCACCCAGAGCAGCGGTAGGATGGAATATTGCACCGAGGCGAAGGTCGAGCCGACATAACCGAACAGCAGCGCGTAGGCGGCGCCCGAAGCCGCGCAGATCGTGCCGGAGACTACGACCGCGGCGAGCTTGTTGGAAAACGTGTCGTAGCCGAGCATCTTGGTCCGCTCCTCGTTTTCGCGAATGGCGACCAGCACACGGCCATACCTGGAGCGGACGATAACGAGCGCCACCAGCAGCACGATCGAGAACAGGGCGAGCGCGCTCATGTAGCGCACGGTCGGGTCGGTGAGGCCGAGCGACGTGTCGCCCAAAACAAGCACACGCGCCGACTGCGGCACGACCAGGCCCTGATCGCCGCCGGTCCAGGCCGCGAAATAGAGGATTATGAGATAGAATACCTGCGCGAACATCATGGTGACGATCATGAAGGCAACGCCGGAAGTACGCAGCGCCAGCACCCCTATCACCAGCGCGAGAAGCGCGCCGCATGCAAGGCCGGCGGCGAAGGCGGCCGGCACGCTCCAGCCGAGATGGATGACGGCAAGGCCTGCGCCATAGAGTCCAGCCGAAAAGAACATGGCATGTCCGAGGCTGAGCAGCCCGACATAGCCGAACAGCATGTTGTAGCCGATGGCGAAAACCGCCAGCACCATGATGCGGGCGAGCAGCCCGTGGTGATATTCCGGCAGGACGAAGCTTAGGGCGAAAAACAGCGCGATGACGCCCACATGCAACGCATAGGGTTTTACCGGTGAAGCCTCCTTCATCGCGATGCCGTCCCGAACAGGCCTTGCGGCCGGAACACCAGCACCATGGCAACCAGTAGCGTGGCGATGATCTTGGCCAGAGTCGGCGAGAAAAACACCGAGATGATGCCGTCCGACAAGCCGATGAGCACGGCAGCGACGACGGTGCCGCGCAGCGAGCCGAGCCCGCCGATGATGACGACGATGAAGGACAGCAGCAGCGGGTCCTGTCCCATCAGATAGTGCGCCTGGCTGATCGGCACGATCAGCACGGCGGCCACCGCCGCCAGCATGGCGCCGAGCGCGAAGACGCCGGCATAGACGCGGTCGACCGGAATGCCGAAGGCCTGCGCCGTCTCGCGGTCATATTGCGTGGCGCGCATGACGAGGCCGATTTTCGTACGCGTCAGCACGAACCACGTCGCGACCAGCAGAAGCGCCGATGCGGCGATGATCGACAGTTTGTAGCCGGAGTAGCCGAACCACGGCAAGAGGATGCGATAGCTGAAGGGCGGCTCCACGGGCCGTGCCTCCGGACCGTAGAAGGTCAGCACCAGTTGCTGGATGATGTAGAGCATGCCGATGGTGGCGACGATGGTGGCCTCCGGATTGTAATTCAGCCGGCGCAGCACCAGCCGTTCGGAGACGAGCGCGATCAGACCGACGATCAGCGGCCCCAGCACGAGGGCGGCCAGGAAGCCGACCGCCGGATGGCCTGATATCGCCGTGGAGATCGCCCAGGCAAGCACCGCGCCGAGCATGAAGAACTCGCCATGGGCGACATTGACGACGCGCATGACGCCGAACACCAGCGACAGGCCAAGCGCCGTCAGCGCCAGCACGGCGGAGGTGACGAGGCCTTCGAGGGCGGCGAGGAGGAGGTGGGGTCCGAAGGCCATTATGCGCTGGCAGGTGCGAGAAGCACCCCCCTCTGTGGGGAGTTGTCCGGCCGGACAGAGGGGGGTGGCTCGAAGCGCACTACGGCTAAAACAGCTAAGCTCACAGCGCCTGGGTCGTGTAATCCCCTTCCGGCTCATAGAGGCCGTCCTCGATCTTGGTCTTGTGGACGACGTTCAGCCGGCCGCCTTCGACCTTGGAGATGTTCTGAATGCCGAAACACTGATGGATCTTGCCGTTGAAGGTCTTCGGCCCTTGCGGATGCTCGGGGCCCTCGGCGAACTCGGTCAAGGCCTCGGTCGCCTCGACCAGCTTGGCGCGGTCTTCCGGACCCTTGTAGCCGGCATCCTCCATCGCCTTCTTGACGACATAAAGCGTTTCCCAGCAGCCGAACATGTGCGCGGCGGTGGAGACATCCTTCGGATCGCCGACGGCAGCGCCATTGTCGTCGATGCCCACGGCGGCGCGATAGGCCTTCTGCGCGGCGGAATCATTGGGCTGCGCGTAGCGCGGCGAGCCTTCCCAGAAATGGCTGCCGTCGAGGAATTCGAGGCCGGGGCTGTTGATGTCGGTGGCTTCGAGCGAATCGATGAAGCCGAACAGCTGCGGCCGGTTGGAGCCATAGAACTCGCCGAGTTCCTTGACGAAGGTGAGCACCGCCGGACCGACCATGACGTGGTAG
>NZ_RZSX01000546.1:0-4396 GCF_004023105.1 Mesorhizobium sp. M5C.F.Ca.IN.020.32.2.1
GTCACGCGCTGGTCCGTGAGCACCGGAAGCGCAGAAAGCCGTCGTTTGCGGGCCGGCATCACCTGAATATCGACACAGCTTTAGAGGGGGTTGTTGGGCATCCACAGGTCGGGGTTTTCGCCGGCCTCGCGTGCCAGCCGGCGGGCGCGAACGGGATCGCTTCGGACGAGGGCCGAGATCTCAGTCAGGTTGCATTCGCCGGCGGCGTTGCGCCTGAACGGATTGCCTCCGATCAAAGCCGCGCCGCCGTCGATCGTGTCTTCCCTGAACATCGCCTCGCCGATGGCGTGGAACGCCTTGGCGATCTGCGGATCGGTCAAGGCGCCGTCAGGCAGAAGGATGCCCTTCGCCTTGTAGGCATCGACCAGGCCGAGCTTCTTCATCGCCCGGTTGGCGACCTCGAGTCTCCTACGAAAGCCGTCGCTGTCGGTCGGTCCCCAATCCCTGACCAAGTCATCGTGAGTGGCCTCGACCGAACGGGCAAGGGCGATCTGCTGCACCTTGGCCTGCTCGGCCATGTAGCCGATGAAGCGGTCGTGATAGGCCTGCGCCACCTTCGGGGTGGCGCCGGCCTCGACCGCCCAGGCCTTGGACGCGTTGGCGAGCTCGTCCGAATAGGCGAAGTCTTCGGGAAGCCCGTCGGGGCGCCTGTACTCGACCTTGTCGGGCGATGTCAGCGGGCGCATCGCCTCAGGCAACCGGGCATGGAACCTGTCCCAGTCTTCCCCAGGTGCGTCCGCTGCGGGAATGCGCAGGCTCTCGTCCTGCTGCCGTTCCAGCTCCGCATAGGATGTGAAAACCCGATCGAGGCTTTCGGGCTGGGTCCAGCCCTTGGTTTCAGCGAGCTTGCGGTTGCCTTCGGAAAGACCGTCAAACCAACTCTTGTCGGCCGGCGGGGCGGACCCGTTGTCCCCGTTGGCCGGTGGCCGTGCAAGGTTGCCCGCCGGTGGCGAAGCCACCACGGACCCGGCGTCTGCCAGATCTGTCATGAGATGTTCCTTTGTTGAGGTTAAAGGCTGATGATAGGAGCCGGTGGTGGGGCCCAGTATCTCCCTCTTGTGGGGAGATGGCCGGCAGGCCGGAGGGGGGTACCAACGCGTGAAGCGCAAACCTCCATCTGTCGCTGAGGTCGGGCCCGGTCGCACCTCTGTCGCCTTTGGCGACATCTCCCCCTCAAGGGGGGAGATTAACGCTACGCGTTATCGCCCCAATTCTCCCACAGCAGCGTGATCGTTCCGGTAACGGCCAGCATGCCGTCGGCGTCGATATCGGTGCCGGCGGCGAGGGCAAGGTTGAGATAGAGGTCGGCCGGCGTCACTGTGCCATCGAGCGTCAAAGCCGCCGCTACATCGGTGGTCGAAGCGGTCGACAGTGCAGCACCGGCACCGTCCAGCGTACGTCCGGTCGAAGCCAGCACATTGACCATGGTGCCGGCGAGCGCAGCGCTTGACGCCGCCGCCGACCCGAGCGACCAGGTCAGTGCCGCATTGTCGTTGATGGTCGAGGCGCGGGTGGTCAGCACGGCGAATTGCAGCCTTGCGGTGCCGCCCTTGATGCGCACCTTGCCGCCGAGGAAATCGAAAAGCTTATGGCTGGCATAAGCAAGTGCATCGGTGACCGGCACCTGCATGGCGTTGAGCGAAAAGACGGTGCGGAACGAACCGCCCTGCCCGCTGGTGCTGGCGGCAAGCCCGGCCTTGGGCGGGGCAAGGCCGGCCTCTCGGGCGGCGGCACGGGAAAGCGTCCGGGGGAGACCTCGGGTCATTGCATTCTCCATTCCTGGGGGATTTGAGGGATCGGCTGGACCCGCCGCGAGCGGAATCGTTGCGGCCGAAGCCTGATCGTTTCGATAGAGCCTGACCCTATCGTCTTGTTTGACCCTGATCTTTATGATCTTTTTGTTTGACCATGAGCCTTCCGAGCCGGAGGCCTTGGCCGTCAAGACGAAAGAAACCATGTCTTATTTCGTGAGGCACGGTGCCGCTGTTCCGCCGCAATGCGACCGCACTTGGCAAACACTTGGCAAAACCAGCCGGTGTATTAGTTCATAGGCCTCAACGGAGTATCAGACGATGACCATGTACAAATCCATTGCCGCCCTGCTTGTCACTGCCGCGCTGGCAGGATGTGCGCAGACCGAAGGCCAGCAGAGGGCGACCACGGGCGCTCTGGTCGGCGGCGCGGGCGGCGCTCTCGTCGGCCAGGCCCTGGGCCGCGACACCAAGAGCACGGTTGTCGGTGCAGCCAGCGGCGCCTTGCTGGGCGCGGTCGTGGGCAGCGCGACAACGCCGCAGCGGCGCGGCGAACAGCTTTGCCGCTATCAGGATCGCTACGGCCGCATCTACACGGCGCCTTGCGACGACCGCTATTACAGCGGCAACTATTGAGACGATAGCGAAACGCGCTTGGGAGAGTTCGGTGGCTTCCACGCCGGCCCCTTCTTTTCAAGTTGGCGATTTGCGAAATCAGCGGCGACGGCCGATCTCCCCCACAGGTGGGGAGATTGGCAGCTTCGCCAGCACCGCTCCTCTTGGAAGCATCGTAAATTGGCGAAAGCAACGATAATGCCGACCTCGGCGAACCCTCCTACCTCCCCTCCAGCCTCGCCGCCTTCTCCAGCGCCGCCAGCTGCGCCTCGTCCAGCGTCAGGAACCCCATGATGTGCTGCACCACTTCGGCGCGTGCATTGCTCAGTGCGCTGTGCAGTTCGAAGCCGTTCGGCGTCTTCGTCTTGGCCAGCCACTCGCCATAGGACGGGCGGCGGTAATAGCCGGTCGCCGCCGTCAGGTCGGCAAGCACCATCTCTCCGTCCTGGCCTGAGAACACCCTGAGATAGGCCTTGGTCAGCGCATCCTGCGCCTTGGCCGGGCCGCCGGCCTGGCTCGAATGGGCGAAGCGTTTGCCGCTCATGCGCCGCCCTCGCCGCCCTGCGACATCAGCCCGCCGAGACTGTCGAGCAGACCGCTGTCGCGCGCCTGCACGGCGGCGGGCACGGCATCCTTGGCCACCTTGCCGGCGTTGGCGATCGCGGCCATGCCGGCCTGCGCAGCTAGCGCCTTGGCTCTGGCATCGCGGATACCGGCAACCTCGTCCTGGCGGCGAAAGATGCGCTGCGGACTGCGGCCGGCGCTCTGCACGATCTTGAGCGCCTCGTCGCCGTCGATATTGTCCATCACGCTCGCGTCGAACTGCGCCATCTGCATGGCCGTGGTCACCACCTGGATTGTATCGCGCGCCTCGGCCGAGCGGCGCAGCACGTCGAGCGGGCCGGTGAAGGTCGGCCGCACCGCCTTGCCGGCAGGGCTCGCCGGCGGCAGGAAGCGGCTGTCTTCCTCGTATAATCCTTTGTCCTCGAGGATGCCGAGCTCGCGGTCGAGATTCGAGGCAAAACCGGCCTGGATGATCGAGCCGGAGGGTCCGAGCAGCGCGCCCTTTTCCTCCTGCCGGATCAGCGCTTCGGTCGCCGTCATCTGCGGGTTCTGCACCAGCGTCTGGAACAGATTGACGAACATCATGTCGCGGATCTCCTCGGCCCGGCTTTCCGCGTAGCTGAACGCATAGGTCGGGTTCTGCCCCGTAGCGATCGGCGCAATCAGCGGTCGTCCCTGATCGTCGATCAGGCCGGGATAGTTCTCGCCGGGATTGAGCACCGGCACATAGTCGAGCCGCGCCTTCGAAGCGGTCGCCGGATCGGTGACCTGCTGCAGGGCCCTGAGGCCGGAGCGGCGCACGGCGTTTTCTTCGCGCACCGTGGTCAACGCCTCGATGGTCGGCGAAATGCCGTAGGGGTCGCCCTCGTAACGGCGCCAGTTGAAGCACGACACCGGGAAGGAGCGGAAACCGCTTTCCCTGACGATGACCTCCTCGTCCTCGAGGACGTGATAGGAGGCGAAGGCCGTGTCGAGATACTGGTAGGATCCGCCCAGCCGATACATCTTGCGCTCGTCGCGCGGCTGGATGCACTGGATCAGCGAAATCTTGGTCTCGCATTTGGCGGGATCATCGACCAGCATTTTGATGCGCGCCGGCAGCTTCTCATAGCCGAGCAGCTGTGCGGCCTGGCGCGCCGTGCGCTCGTAGCGGCGGTGGAAAATATCGACTTGACCCCAGCGGTTGCGGCAGAGATAGCCCTCGACCACGGGGATCGAGGCATAGCGGATCAGCGTGTGGGGCGCAAAGCCCTCCTCGGCGTAGAGATAGGCCGGGCCGTAGCGCACGACGTTGCGCAGGCAGGCCTGCGTTGCCGGCACGAAGTTCGAATTGGCGGAATAGCGCAGCGAGAACAGGAAATCGCGAAGCGCCTCCGCCCATTCCTTTTCCTCGTCGCTCTCTTCGTCGTTCAAGGCGGCGGTCGACAGCCCGTGCCATTTTTCCGACTGCGGGATGATCAGGCTTT
>NZ_RZSX01000547.1:0-4394 GCF_004023105.1 Mesorhizobium sp. M5C.F.Ca.IN.020.32.2.1
CCCGGTAAGGGGTCGCCCGCCTCATCGTCAACCCGCAGGGGGTTCCCCTCGGTCCCTCGGTGACGGCAGCGGCCGGCCCCTTCCTGATGGCGTCGGCGGGACGGTTTCCGCGCAAGGATTGGAGGATAAACCCATGGCAAGCACGCAGCGGCCTTATCACCCGGATGACATTGTCGTTTGGCCGGACGGCACTTGGGCGACGCTTGGGGAAGTCTGGGCCGGTGACTTTGGCTGGATGTCTGACGACTACGAGATCGTGCGCGCGGACGATGTCGAACGGCTGAAGGCGCTGAACCTCGCGGACGATCTCGGCCCCCCCTGAGAGGGAGAGGAAGGCCGGGACGGGTTTGAGCCGGCGCGGTCGAGAGAGAGCGCCGTGCGGCTCGATCCCGTTCCGCTCTCCCGAGGTTCCCGTCATGACCCCCGTCTCCGCATCCGCGGCGCCCGCTGCCGCGCCGCTCCCGCTCGCCGAAACCGATGCCGCTGGCGCCATCTTCGCCGCCGCCGGCCTGTTGCTTCCCCATCTCGAACGCGGCGAGCGTATCGACGCGCCAAAGCTGCGCGCGGCAATGGAAGCCGCATACGGCGCCTCGGACGCCACCGGCGCCTGGGACTGGAAGATGGCCTACGATGCCTGCGAGGCGGCCACTGTCCTGTTCCTCCGCAAATACGGAAAGGCGCTCTTCCGCAAAGCCGCGTCTCCGGCTCTCCGGCTTTCCGCCTTGTCGAAGATCGCCGGGCTCATGCCGACGCATACCCGCCGCTCCGAGGAGGCGCAGACCTTCCAGCAGTTCTCCACGCCGATTCCTCTCGGCCTGATCGCGGCCACGGCCGCCGCCATCACGCCGACCGACCGTGTGCTGGAGCCTTCGGCCGGCACCGGGCTGCTCGCCATTCTGGGCGAGATAGCCGGCGCCTCGCTCATCCTCAACGAACTGGCCGAGACGCGCGCGGGACTTCTTTCCTCCCTCTTTCCGGCCGTTCCCGTCACCCGCTTCGATGCTGCCCAGATCGACGACCATCTCGACGCCGGCGCCGTGCCGAGCGTGGTGCTGATGAACCCGCCCTTCTCGGTCATGGCCAATGTCGAGGGCCGCGTCGCCGACGCCGCCTGGCGTCACATCGCCTCGGCGCTGGCGCGCCTGGCGCCCGGCGGGCGGCTGGTGACGATCACCGGGGCCAGCCTCGCCCCTGACAATGCAGTCCGGACGCCAGCCTTCACCCGCCTGCAGGAACGCGGCCGCGTCGTCTTCTCCGCGGCAATAGACGGCTCGGTCTATGCCAAGCACGGGACGACCTTCCCGACGCGCCTCACCGTCATCGACAAGCTGCCAGCGGACGATCCTGCCGTGTTCCCTGCCGCTCTCGGAGTCGCGCCGGATGCCGCGACGCTGCTCGAATGGGTCGAGGAGCATGTGCCGCCGCGGCTTTCCGTCGAGATGCCCGCAGGCGCATCGCCGATACCGTCTCCGGGCGCACCCCGCACTGTGCGCGGCTATCTTGCTCGCACCGCGAGGACGGCACCGCGGCCGCCGATCGGAGATCCCGAGGCTGTCGACCTCGCCTACGAGGCTGTCGATTGGAAGGTCGCCGAGGGCGGTCACATCACCGACGCCATCTACGAGGACTATAGCCTTCAGGCGATCCGTATTCCCGGCTCTCAGGCTCACCCGACCCAGCTCGTGCAATCGGCGGCGATGGCGAGCGTTGCGCCGCCCAGGCCGAGCTACCGGCCGCGACTGCCACAAAATGTCCTCGACCTGCTGTCGGACGCGCAGCTCGAAACCGTCATCTATGCCGGAGAGGCCCACTCCGAACATCTCGCCGGCGCCTGGACGGTCGACGACACCTTCGACGTGGTGAGCGCCGCCGCCGATGACGCCGCAGGCGCCGTACGCTTCCGTCAGGGCTTTTTCGTCGGCGACGGCACCGGCGTCGGCAAGGGCCGTGAATCCGCCGCCATCATTCTCGACAACTGGATGCAGGGTCGCCGCAAGGCCGTCTGGATCTCGAAGTCCGACAAGCTGATCGAGGATGCCCAACGCGACTGGTCGGCGCTCGGCATGGAGCGCCTGCTGATCACGCCGCTGTCGCGCTTCCCACAGGGCAAGCCGGTGACGCTGGCGGAGGGCATCCTATTCACCACCTACGCCACGCTGCGCTCCGACGATCGCGGCGAGAAGGTTTCACGGGTCAAGCAGATCGTCGAATGGTTGGGTTCCGATTTCGATGGAGCCATCATCTTCGACGAGGCCCACGCCATGCAGAACGCCGTCGGCGCCAAGGGCGAACGGGGCGACGCCGCCCCCTCGCAGCAGGGCCGCGCGGGCCTGCGGCTGCAGCATGCCCTGCCGAATGCGCGCATCGTCTACGTTTCGGCCACCGGCGCCACCACCGTCCACAACCTCGCCTATGCCCAGCGGCTCGGCCTTTGGGGCGGCGAGCATTTTCCTTTTTCGACGCGGGCCGAATTCGTCGAGGCGATCGAGGCCGGCGGCGTCGCGGCGATGGAGGTGCTGGCGCGCGACCTCAGGGCGCTCGGCCTCTATACGGCCCGCTCGCTTTCCTTCAACGGCGTCGAATACGAGCTGGTCGAGCACGAGCTGACGCCCGAACAGGTGCGCATCTACGACGCCTATGCGGGCGCGTTCGGCATCATCCATAACAACCTCGATGCGGCCATGCAGGCCGCCAACGTCACCGGCAGCTCCGGAACGCTGAACGCCCAGGCCAAGTCGGCCGCCCGCAGCGCCTTCGAGTCGGCCAAGCAGCGCTTCTTCGGGCATCTCCTGACGTCGATGAAGACGCCGACCTTGGTCCGGTCGATCACGCGCGATCTCGAGGACGGCCACGCGGCCGTCATCCAGATCGTCTCGACCGGCGAGGCGCTGATGGAACGGCGTCTGGCCGAGCTGCCGACCGAGGAGTGGAACGACGTTCGCGTCGACATCACGCCGCGCGAATATGTCCTCGACTATCTCGCCCACTCTTTTCCGGTGCAGCTCTACGAGCCGTTCACCGACTCGGAAGGCAATCTATCCTCGCGTCCGGTCTATCGCGACGGCCAGCCGGTCGAGAGCCGAGAGGCGGTCGCCCGCCGCGACGAGCTGATCGCGAGGCTCGCCAGCCTGCCTCCGGTTCCAGGAGCGCTTGACCAGATCGTGCAGCATTTCGGAACGGATGTCGTGGCCGAGGGCACCGCCCGCTCCCGCCATATCGTCCGCAAAGGTGAGCGCCTCGTGGTCGAGAACCGTGCCGGCTCGGCCAATCTCGCCGAAACGCAGTCCTTCATGGACGATCAGAAGCGCATTCTGGTGTTCAGCGATGCCGGCGGGACAGGTCGCAGCTATCACGCCGAGCTCTCGGCCAGGAACACGCGGCTGCGCGTCCACTATCTTCTCGAGGCCGGCTGGAAGGCCGACACGGCCATCCAGGGGCTGGGCCGCACGCACCGCACCAACCAGGCGCAGCCACCGCTCTTTCGGCCGATCTCAACCAATGTGAAGGCTGAAAAGCGCTTCCTCTCGACGATCGCCCGCCGCCTCGACACGCTGGGCGCTATCACCCGCGGCCAGCGCCAGACCGGCGGCCAGGGCCTGTTCCGCCCCGAGGACAACCTCGAAAGCCAATATGCCCGCGACGCCTTGCGACAGCTCTATCTGCTGATCGTGCGCGGCAAGATCGAGGGCTGCTCGCTTGAGCGTTTCGAGGCGGCCACGGGGCTCAAGCTCACAGATGCCAATGGCATCAAGGACGAGCTACCGCCGATCACCACCTTCCTCAACCGGCTGCTGGCGCTCACCATCGAGATGCAGGGAGTTCTCTTTGGCGCCTTCGAGCAGTTGCTCGCGGCAAGGATCGAGGGCGCCATCGCCTCGGGCGCCTACGACGCCGGGCTGGAGACGCTCAGGGCCGAGAGCTTCGTCGTCACCGATCGGCAGGTGATCTACACCCACCCACGCACCGGCGCCGAAACGCGCCTGCTGACGATTGCCGAGCGCAAGCGCAACCGGCCTGTCACGCTCGACGGTGCGCTCGATCATCTCCGCGATCCGCGCGCCAAGCTGCTTATCAACGAGAAGTCGGGCCGGGCTGCTGTCCAAATCCCCACCACAAGCGTCATGCTCGACGATGGCGATATCGAGCGGCGCGTCCGCCTGATCCGGCCGATGGAAGCCCAGAACATGCCCCTCAAGGCCATGGGCGAAACCCGCTGGACCGAAGCCGACCGCGATACTTTCGCCACTGCCTGGACGACCGAAACCGCCGAGGTGCCGGAGTTCACCGACTCGGTCCTGCACATGGTCACCGGCTTGCTTCTGCCGATCTGGAAGCGCCTGCCGACCGAGTCGACGCGGGTCTATCGGCTTCAGACCGACCAAGGCGAGCGCATC
>NZ_RZSX01000548.1:0-4387 GCF_004023105.1 Mesorhizobium sp. M5C.F.Ca.IN.020.32.2.1
TCCTTGAGCCGCGAGGCCAGCAGGCCGACGATGCCCGGATGCCAGTTGGAGCTGGCAGTGACGACGATTGCCGGCCCATTGCCGCCGGCAAGCTCGGCATCAGCCTCCACTCGTGCCGCGGCCAGCATTTCCAATTCCATCTGCTGCCGCTCCTGATTGAGCCGGTCCAGCGTCTCGGCGATGGTGCGGGCTTCGACGGGATCGTCGGTGGCGAGCAGGCGGCTGCCGAGTGCTGCGTCGCCGATGCGCCCCCCGGCATTGATGCGCGGGCCGATCAGATAGGCCAGATGGAAGGTGCTGACCGGCTCGCCGATGCGCGAGACCCGTGCCAACGCCGCCAACCCCTCGTTCCTCTGTTGGCGCGCCATCTGCAACCCCTTCACCACGAAGGCGCGGTTGACGCCGGTCAGCGGCACCACGTCGCAAACGGTCGCCAGGGCCACCAGGTCCAGCAGACCAAGCAGGTCCGGTGGTGCGGCATCCGGCAACCGGCCGCGCAGGATCCTCGTCGTCTGCACCAGAGCCAGGAAGACGACGCCGGCGGCACAAAGATGGCCCTGCCCCGAAAGGTCGTCCTCGCGATTGGGATTGACGACCGCTTCCGCCGCCGGCAACGGACCGCCGAGCTGGTGATGATCGAGCACCAAGACGTCGGCGCCGGCAGCCTTCGCCGCGTCGATCGAGACAGCGCTGTTGGTGCCGCAGTCGACGGTGACGATCAGCGTCGCGCCACGCGAGACAAGTTCGCACATGGCTTCCGGATTGGGTCCGTACCCCTCGAAGATGCGGTCCGGTATATAGATCTCCGCTGGCACGGAGAAATGCGTGAGAAAGCGCTTGAGCAGCGCCGACGAGGCCGCGCCGTCGACGTCGTAGTCGCCGAAGATCGCCACTCTTTCCCCGGTCACGATCGCATCAGCGATGCGGGCGGCGGCCTTGTCCATGTCGGTCAGCGAAGCCGGGTCCGGCAAAAGATCGCGGATGGTCGGATCAAGGAACCGCTCGGTCTGCGCGGCGGTCACGCCGCGCCCGGCAAGGACGCGCGCGACGATGTCCGGCACGCCAAAGCCTTGCGCTATCGCAAGCGCAGTCATGTCCTGCCGCTCGGTCAGCCGGTGTTCCCAGGAAACACCTGATGCCGACTGCCTGACATCGAGGAAGATACGGTTTTCGCCCGTCATGCGACGCGCCGTCTGCGGATTGTCATTTCTCACAATATGCGACGGCTAGCCGAGTCGGGAATCAAAACTTTTCCAAATCCTGGTGCCTTGCCTTGATCTCGCGAACGGTGCGCGACGACGAGCGCAGCACGATCGTATGCGTGGTGATGGAATTGCGCCCGAACTTGACGCCGGCCAGCATGTTGCCGTCGGTCACGCCGGTTGCGGCGAACAGCACGTCGCCGCGCGCCATGTCTTGGGTGCGGTAAACCCGCTTCGGGTCCGAGATGCCCATCTTCGCCGCGCGCGCCACCTTTTGCGGCGTGTCGAGGACCAGCCTTCCCTGGATCTGGCCGCCGGTGCAGCGCAACGCTGCCGCCGCCAGCACACCCTCCGGGGCGCCGCCGGTGCCGAGATAGATGTCGATGCCGGTTTCCTCCGGATCGGTGGTGTGGATGACGCCGGCGACGTCACCATCGCCGATCAGCCGGATCGCAGCGCCCGTGGCGCGCACGGCCTCGATCAGGCTGCCATGGCGCGGCCGGTCGAGGATGCAGGCGGTGATCTCCGGCACCGGCACGCCTTTGGCCCTGGCCAGGCTGGCGATGTTTTCGGCCGGCGAGGCATCGATGTCGATGACGCCATCCGCATAGCCCGGGCCGACGGCGATCTTGTCCATATAGACGTCGGGCGCGAACAGCAGGCTGTCCTTTTCCGCAATGGCGATGACGGCCAGCGCATTGGGCAGGTTCTTGGCGCAGATCGTCGTGCCTTCGAGCGGATCGAGCGCGATATCGACCGCCGGGCCTTTGCCGGAACCGACCTCTTCGCCGATATAGAGCATCGGCGCCTCGTCGCGTTCGCCCTCGCCGATCACCACCGTACCGTTGATGGCGAGGCGGTTGAGCTCCTCGCGCATGGCGTCGACTGCGACCTGGTCGGCGGCCTTTTCGTCGCCGCGTCCGCGCAACCTGGCCGCCGCAACCGCGGCGCGTTCGGTGACACGCACCAGTTCCATGGTGAGTATCCGGTCAAGGCCGGCGACGATGTTCTGGGCAATGTTCATCGGTGGACAATCCTCGTTGGCACATTGCCTCCGGTTAGAGCGCCGCGTCCATTGGACGCGCAAAGGACGCTCTAAGTCTTTGAAACTACGCATCGTGCTTTCCCGAAAATCGATTCCGATTTCCGGGCCGATGCGTTAGAGGCGCGCCGGTTGTGTCAAAGCTCCATGACAACAGCAAGACCTGGGCGGGTCTTTCTTGAAAGCGCAGCGATATCAATCGATTTGAGAAAGAGAATTCCTATTCCGCCCGCTCGATGCGGATGACCTGCGGCTTGTCGGTCAGATGGTCGTCCTTGGTGATGCCGTCGACGGCCTTGCGGACCGCCGCTTCTGTCGTCTCGTGGGTGACGAGGATCACCGTCTTCTGCAGGGCGGTATCCGGCCCGGCGGCGTGCTGCACGATCGATTCCAGCGAAATGTCGTTGTCGGCCATGCGCTTGGCGATGGCGGCAAAGACGCCAATGCGGTCATGCACGGTCAGCCGGATGAAATAGCCGCCGGCATGGCTGCGCATCTGCGCCTTCTTGTACGGCCGCAATTCCTTCGCCGGCAGGCCGAAGACCGGACCGTGCTGGAAACCCGGCCGGCTCTTGGCGATGTCGGCAATGTCGCCGACCACCGCCGATGCGGTGGCGTTACCGCCGGCACCGGGACCGGAGAGCAAAAGCTCGCCAAGAATATCGGTTTCGATGGCCACCGCATTTGTGACGCCGTGCACCTGCGCGATGACGGAGGCCGTCGGCACCATGGTCGGGTGCACGCGCTGTTCGATCCCGCTTTCCGTGCGTTGGGCGACGCCGAGCAACTTTATCCGGTAGCCGAGATCGCCGGCCGCGCGGATGTCGGCCTGGCTGATGTTGGAAATCCCTTCCATGTAGATGTCGTTGGCGGCAATCCGCGTGCCGAAGGCAAGGCTGGTCAGGATCGACAGCTTATGCGCGGTGTCGTGGCCCTCGATGTCGAAGGTCGGGTCGGCCTCGGCATAGCCCAGCCGCTGCGCATCCTTCAGACAGGCGTCGAACGACAGGCCCTCGGCCTCCATGCGGGTCAGGATATAATTGCAGGTGCCGTTGAGGATGCCGAAGACACGGGTCACCGAATTGCCGGCCATCGCCTCGCGCATCGTCTTGATGACCGGAATGCCGCCCGCCACCGCCGCCTCGTAATTGAGCAGCACGCCCTCCTTCTCGGCGATCTCGGCCAGCGCCACGCCATGCTTGGCGAGCAGCGCCTTGTTGGCGGTGACGACGTGGCGGCCGGTTTCAAGCGCTGCTTTCACGGATGATCGCGACGGTCCCTCGTCGCCGCCGATCAGCTCGACGAACACGTCGATCTCGGCGGTCTGCGCCATTCCTATCGGATCGTCGAACCACTTGGCCGCGCCGAGATCGACGCCGCGGTCGCGTTTGCGATCACGGGCTGAGACGGCTGACACGACGACCTCGCGGCCGCATTGCCGCGTCAGTTCCGCCGCCTTGTCGTGCAGCACGCGCGCCACCGCCGCGCCGACGGTGCCGAGACCGGCAATTCCAACACGCAACGCTTCAGCCATGTCCGGCGACGCCCCCCAAGAATTTGGTCGATGTAGTGTCAGGCGCTCAACGATGTGCGGCCAGCGGCACCACATTGTTGGGCTGTTTGGCGCTGGACGCCAGGAAGCGCTTGATGTTGCGAGCCGCCTGCCGGATCCGGTGCTCGTTCTCGACCAGCGCGATGCGCACATGGTCGTCGCCATGCTCGCCGAAGCCGACACCCGGCGCCACCGCCACGTCAGCGTGCTCGATCAGAAGCTTGGAGAATTCGAGCGAACCGAGATGCTTGAACGGCTCCGGCATCGGCGCCCACGCGAACATCGACGCCGCCGGCGCCGGGACAATCCAGCCGGCGCGGCTGAAGGCGTCGACCATGACGTCGCGGCGCTTATGATAGATGTCGCGAACTTCGGCGATATCGGCGCCGTCGCCGTTGAGCGCGTGCGCAGCCGCCACCTGGATCGGCGTGAAGGCGCCGTAGTCGAGATAGGACTTGACCCTGGTCAGCGCCGAGATCAGCCGCTGGTTGCCGACGGCAAAACCCATGCGCCAGCCGGGCATGGAAAAGGTCTTCGACATCGAGGTGAACTCGACCGCCACGTCGATCGCGCCCGGCACCTGCAGCACCG
>NZ_RZSX01000549.1:0-4378 GCF_004023105.1 Mesorhizobium sp. M5C.F.Ca.IN.020.32.2.1
GACATATTGCATGCCGACCATGAGCTTGCCCCACCACGGCCGCAGGATCTGGTTGAGTGTCGGCAGCCTGCCCCGATACGTGTAGTTGATGCCGACATGGTCCTGCAGGTTCGCGCCGACATTCTCATTGGCGTGAATGACGGGAATACCGAGCGCTCCAAGGAGCGCCGAGGGACCGATGCCGGAAAGCTGCAGCAATTGAGGCGAGTTGATCGAGCCGCCCGACAGAATGACTTCGCGACCGGCGCGGGCAGTCTTCGTCTCACCGTTCTGCAGGTACTCAATGCCAACGGCACGCTTGCCCTCAAAAAGGATTCTGGTCGCCAGCGCATTCATCTCGACGCGGACGTTTTTGCGCTTCATCGCCGGGCGCAGGAAGGCGCGGGCGGCCGACATGCGGCGGCCGTTCCTGGTGGTGATCTGGTAGATGCCGACGCCTTCCTGAACGGCACCGTTGAAATCGCGATTGAGTGGCAGGCCGGCTTGCTGACCGGCCGCCAGGTAGCGCTTGGTTAGCGGATGGACGGCGGTCGAGCAGTCGGTGATGTGCAGTGGGCCGCCGATGCCGCGCCATTGGTCGGCGCCGGCCTCATTGTCCTCCAGCGCCTTGAAGGCCGGCAGCAGATCGTCGTAGCTCCAGCCGGGATTGCCGGCATCTCGCCAGGCATCGAAATCCTCGCGCGCGCCTCTGATCCAGACCATCGCGTTGATCGAGCTCGAGCCGCCGAGCAGCTTGCCGCGCGGCCAGTGATCGGTGTTGTTGTCGAGCCCGGGATCCGGGTCGGTCTTGTAGTTCCAGTTGACCGCTGGGTCGAAGAAGGTCTTGCCGTAGCCAAGCGGCATCTGCACGTAGAAGCGCCGATCGGTGCCGCCGGCCTCGAGCACCAGCACCGAGAAGCGGCCGGAGGCGGACAGCCGTTCGGCGAGGACCGAGCCGGCCGAGCCGGAGCCGACGACGATGAAATCATAAGTCTGCATGGTGGCTGCGGCCGGCTCCGAATGTTCGCACAACCTAGACGCCGCAAGCCGCCGCGATCACCGGAGCTTCCGGCACCCTCTGTGAAAAAAGCGACCGGTACTTCGTTTGCATTCGGTGTCTTGCCCGAAGCGGCCTTCGCCTCGTGGGAGCATCATACGCCATCATCAGCATTTTGCTTGAAATCATAACGCATGATCGGGCGGGCTGGCACCCTGCGAGCGACGACCCTGAACCCGGCGCGAGCGAAGGTGGCGGCGTATCCACTGCCGGAAGCACTCGGCGACACATCGGCATCAAAAGGATAGGCCTCAAGCGCAGGGGCATTTGCGCGCCTTGCAGCTTGCAGCGCCGCTGCGATCAGGTGGGACGTGACGCCCTGCCGGCGGTATCTTTTTCGCACGTAGAGGCAGGACAAGGACCAGACCGGCGCATCATCCACTCGCCTGAGCTGCCACAGCCGATCGAGCCAGGGCACGGCATCTCGCGGTGTCACCTGGCACCATCCGACAGCAGTATTGCCGTCGAGAGCAAGCACGCCTGGAGGCGGACCAAGCTCGACGGCTTGCCGGAACGCGGACTTGTTTTCCTCACCTGGTCGCTTTCGATAAGAACTGCCGATACGCCCGTACATACACCAACATCGACTGCAGACGGCGCTCTCATCGAACAGGTCCTCGAGCGCGGACCATAGATCGGGCGTCAGACGGCGAGAGGTAAGTTTCATGTCAGCCTTCCTCAACTCACTCTGCTCAGTCTAGTACCTGCTGGCGCGGTGACGCATCAGCGCCACGACGATACGGGATCGGGAGAAGATCAATATCGAGGGGATTTGGCGCATGGTGCACTACGCGGATGGACGGCCGATCGCGGAAAAGCATGCATTCCCTTCGGATCAGGGGGCGCACGGGTGGAAAGGCCCTCAAGTCCTGTTGCGTTAGGCGCGAAGAACGACATCAAAATCCCCTGTCCAACGTCGTTCCGGCGACGCTATGGGGTCAAGTCCAAGACTGCTGTCCTGCTCCGCATATCGACGGGGAGGGAAACGTGCTCGTGCGTCATCGTCCATCGGTCTCCAGCTCGACGAAATGCATTGCTCACGCGCACCCAGTAGTCGACTTTCGCGCCGGTTTTCAGGATGCCACGCGCTCGGATAAGCATCCAGGCGGCGGCAACCGCATCGCCGGCCGCAACATCCAGTTGGCCAAGCTCCTGGCCAATCGGACCAGACCAGCGGGGAAACCAATCCAGGAACCGCTCGCGAAGGGCGTTGGATCCCACATACCGAAGCGGCGGTACGAGGTCGAAATAGACTATGTCGTTGGAGTAAAGGGACATAAGCCACTCGATGTCTTTGGCGCCCATGGCAGCCGATCGACTCTCCAGCAGTTCCCTAACCGCGGCTTCCACGCCTGGCATCGTCTCCTCCAATCTCTGCATTTCGCCCGCTTGCCGGGCATCAGGCTGTTCCTCCCACGTTGGTCATCAAGGTAACCACCGTTGGTGCTTCCCGACAACCAGCGTTCACCACTTGAACAATCACGGAAATCATCATGGCGCGCGGCGACGCGAGAAACATGCATGGCGACGCCACAAGCGCCGAGACCTCCCGCGCTCGGCTTCACCCGCTACCCGGTCGTCGGCAACGGAACGGCTCAATTGAGCCCATAGCCGAATTTCAAACTGCGAAATTGCCGGCTGGTGGCGCGTTGACGCATCATCGCCATCCCGATACGGGATCGGGACGATCGATCTCGAAGGGATTTGGCGCATGGTGCATTATGCGGATGGACGGCCGATCGGCGATCTGACGCTCAGGACGCTTGCCATGCCCTCGGACGCCAATGCGGCGGGCGACATCTTCGGCGGCTGGGTGATGGCGCAGATGGATCTGGCCTGCGGCATCCGCGCCGCCGAGCGCGCCAAGGGCCGAGTGGTGACGGCAGCGGTGAAGGAAATGTCGTTCGCCAAGCCGATGAAGATCGGCGACACGCTGTGCATCTATACTAATGTCGAGCGCGTCGGCCGCACCTCGATGGCTCTCAAGGTCGAGGCCTGGGCGCAGCGCTACCTCTCCGACCTGATGGAGAAGGTCACCCATGCCGATTTCGTCATGGTGGCGCTGGACGGCGAAGGCAAGCCGAAGGCCGTTCCTGCCGAAAGCTGACCGGCTGGATGTCGTCGGCTTAAAGTCGAACGGCAACGCCGCTTCCAGTCTCTCGTAAGGAGATGGGAGCAGCGATGCTGTGTGATGCTTTTCATATTCGCGTTCGCACATTTCGTGACCATGTCCGGCAGGGCATGAGGAAAAGACAATGCGTCAACGATTGCTGAACGGCGTATTGGGGGCGCGCTTGCAGCCTTGTTCTGCCTGCTGGCCGCAATCGCCTATACCGAGGTCAAACACGACGAGGCCGAAGCCAGTTGCGCCTCCGAAAACCACACCCTCAATCGGCAAGCGAGCAGGTGCGAAATCTGCGTTGCAACGACGTGCCACACCGGCGCGATGAGCGTGAGCAATTGCGGCAAAGGGGCGGCCTGCGCCATCGAAGCAAGGTGGTCAATCGGGGACGAAATCGAAACGGACCGAAAGCCCACTGCGGGCCGGACTGCCGATGCAGCCGTAGAATTCGTCTACGCTACGCGCCGTGTGCAACCCTTGCAGCGCAAGAGTTTCAGGCATGAATTCCATCGAACCTCGCCCGCGCGGCCTTGACCCGCTCGGTGTTCTTGCGCGCCCATTCGCCGAGCGCACCGACCGGCACAAGAAGCTCGTAGCCAAGATCGGTCAGCTCATAGTCGACGCGCGGCGGAATGGTCGGAAACACGGTGCGGGTGACGAAGCCGTCGCGCTCAAGCCCGCGCAATGTGGTGGTCAGCATCTTCTGCGAAATGCCGCCGACGGCGCTGCGCAATTCGTTGAAGCGCAGCGGCCCGTCACCGAGCTTACCCACGACGAGTACGGTCCATTTGTCGCCGACGCGCTGCAGGATTTCCGAGATGGCGCGGCAGTCCTCAGTGCGGTGCGGGTGCCTTGGTAACAAAAAGGTGCCTCCTTGCGCCTCGTGAGTGCAGTCACTCATATAGCTCAGGTATCTAAACGATACCAGAAATTTGCCTGAAGGAGAGCCCCTCTATGTCCAAACCTAAAATCGCCATTGTCGTCGGTTCGACCCGCGCCGCACGATTTGCCGACGTTCCGACCCAGTGGATCGCCAAGATCGCCAAGTCGCATGCCGACATCGACGTGGAGGTGGTCGACCTGCGCGACTTCCCGCTGCCGTTTTTTGACGAGGTCGCATCGTCCGCCTGGGCGCCGTCGCAGAATGAAGTGGCAAAGCGCTGGCAGAAGAAGGTCGCCGAGTTCGATGGCTTCATCTTCACCGCCGCCGAATACAACCA
>NZ_RZSX01000054.1:0-13267 GCF_004023105.1 Mesorhizobium sp. M5C.F.Ca.IN.020.32.2.1
GCTGAAAGCCGCGCAGCTTTGCTGAGTCGGCTGGAACGTGGCGTGGCGGAAGGCGAATTGCCGGAAAATTTCGACTGCCGCACTGCCGCGACCTTCTATGCGACGGTGCAGCACGGCATGTCGATCCAGGCGCGCGACGGCGCATCGCGCGCCGCCCTTCTTGCGACGGTGACCGGGGCTATGGCGGCGTGGAAGGTCCTGGCTGGCACCGACACGGTGTGACAAACGATGGCGGCCGAACTCGTGTTCGGACAGGAGAAACAAGATGTTCAGGTCAATGCAGCAGCGACGGTTCCCGGTGTTCGGCAACGAAACCGATCGCACGCTCGACCACGCCCCTATCGGCGAGAATGCGGCGATGGCCGAGCCCATCGGCCCAGTAAAGCCGCACATGGTCGCCGGCGCCAGCATAGAGCCTTGCATGGTCGGCGGACACTTCGCGGTCGTCCGGCGCATGGATGACCAGCGTTGGCACCGGCGTGCTGGCAAGCTGGCGGTCGCCGACGAATTCGTGCAGCGGCCGGCCAGCGATACGTTCGACCCGGTCGGCCATGGCGGCCTGCGAGCGTCGGCCGACATTGAGCATGCGGCTGAAATCATCGAAGATCGCCGGCAGGGAACTCGGCGCCGCGATCAACACCAGCCGCTCGGCCGCCAGCGGCGGAATGTTCTTGACCGAACCGACGACGGCATTGGCGGCGACGGCACCGCCGAAGGAATGGCCGACGACCGCCACGAACGGGCCAAACCATTCGCCGGTGAGGCGTGCAGCTTCGACAGCGCTGACCAATGTGAGCCGGCGGCCCTGCGATTGGCCATGGCCCGGCAAGTCGAGCGAGACAACCTTGTAACCGGCGTCGCGATACCCTTCGATCAGCGTGCGCATATATTCGGTGCGCGAACGCCAGCCATGGATGACGAGCACCGTGCCGGCGGCCCGCCTGCCCGGCTCGGGCCTGAACTCATGCACCATGACGCACCCGTTTTTGGCCTTCAGCCGACGATGGCGCGCCTCGGCCATGAAGCCGGCGGCACGGTCGACGGCGCGCCGCTCGCCGTCGCTGAGAACCTTTGCGTTCGGCGTGCGGCAGAACAGTTCGAATGCCGCGCGCCCGGTGAGGCGGGGAGCCACGTGTTCGGCAGCGGCAAACACGCCCCGGATGACCTTCAACCCAAATGATGCCATAGTGGCGATCCATCCATTCGTTCAAGCATGAACATAATAGTTCAAACATGAACATTAAACAAGAGCTGCCCTGGGACAACCCGCGTTTTCGCAACTGGGTCGCGGTGGCGCGCGCTTGCCATGTGCTGGAGCGCACGCTGGCGGCGAAGCTCGCGCCGCTGGACCTGAAGCCGGCGCAGCTCGACGTGCTGATGAACCTTTACCGCCATCCCGGCATGTCGCAGCACGATCTCGCCCGCCGGCTGCTGGTCGGCCGCTCCAACATCACCATGCTGCTGCCGCAACTCGAAACACGCGGCCTGCTGCGCCGCGAAGGCGATCAGAAAGACAAGCGGGTGCTGCGGCTGACCTTGACCGAAGCCGGCACGGAACTGCTGATGCAGGCGCTGAAGGTCCATATGGCGCTGATCGAGAAAGCGATGAGCCAGTCGACGCCGGAGCAATGCGACATGATCGGCGAGCAGATGCGCAAGATTGCCGACGTCCTCAAGGAAGCGTGACTGGAGCATCGGGCCCAAACGGGGAAACCGGTTTTGGGAAAATCCGATGCTCAAACAAAAGGATGGAGCTCGCGGAACGATCCGCTCACCACATAGACTTTTTCGCGCGCTCCGGCCATTCCTTGTCGTAAGCCTCGCCGTCGATGCCTTTCCGGCTGGTGATTTCCAGGATCTTTCCGGGTGTCGGTAGTGATTTTGGGTCGACATGCCTCGCCGGGTTCCACAGTTCCGACCGGACAATGGCGCGAGCGCACTGGAAAGAGACCGAATCGACCTTGATGACCGTGACCGAGCGCGCCGGCTTGCCGTCGACGCTGAACGACGCACAGAGCGCGGCATCCATGGTGATGTGGGCGCGGCCGTTGACGCGCAGCGTCGTGCCGGAGCCTGGGACCAGGAACAACAGGCCGACGCGCGGATCGCGAATGATGTTTTTTAGCGAATCGGCACGGTTGTTGCCGCGCCGGTCCGGCATCATCAGGGTTTTCGGATCATGGATGCGAACGAAGCCGGCGAGATCGCCGCGCGGCGAGCAATCCAGCCCTTCCGGCCCGCTGGTCGCGAGCGCGGCAAAAGGCGAGGCCTCGATGAAGGCGGCGTACTCGGGAATCACATGGTCGAGTTCCTTGACCAGCGAGGTCTCGCCGGGCAGGCCATAGAGCGCTTCGAGCTGTTCGACCGTGGTTATGATGGACATTCTTGCCTCCGGATAGTCCAGCCGCCGTTACTCCCGATCCATGATGTTCTGACGACAGGATGGCGGCCAGCTAACGATCGCGGCTGAGGCCCTTTTCCGCCAGCTCGGCTAAGTAGGCATTCCAGCGGGCCTCCTGCTCATGACCCAGCGTATGCAGGTAGTTCCAGGTGAAGATGCCGGTATCGTGGAAATCGTCGAAGGTGATGCGGACGGCATAGTTGCCGACTGGTTCGATCTTCAGGATCGCAACGTTGCGCTTGCCGGGAACGGTCACACGCTGTTCGGGCGAATGGCCCTGCACTTCGGCCGATGGCGAGGCAACGCGCAGAAACTCCGCCGGCAACTCGAACGGCTGATGGTCAGGGAACGTCACGGTAAGCAGCCTGCGGTCCTTCGAGACCCTCAGTTCCTTCGGCGCCGTCATGGTGATAGGTCCCGCATCATCTGTCCTTTCCCTACGCCGCTTCGTGCGGCGGGAAAAGGCCGCTTCGAAACTTCCGACACAATCTGTCGGTGGCGCGATGTGACCTAGGATCGAAACTTCTTATCTTGAATGGCAGGTTGGATCGTATCACATAGCCATATATAACGATGCCGTTCGCAGCCACGGGAAATGCACTAGCATGGACATGATCGATCCTTTTGGTCGCACGATCAGCTATCTCAGGGTGTCGGTCACCGACCGCTGCGACTTCCGCTGCACCTATTGCATGGCCGAGGACATGGCGTTCCTTCCAAAGAAGGATCTGCTGTCGCTGGAAGAGCTCGACCGGCTGTGCACGGTTTTCATCGAAAAGGGTGTCAGGAAACTGCGTCTTACCGGCGGCGAGCCGCTGGTGCGCAAGAACATCATGCATCTAGTGCGTCAGATTTCGCGTCATCTCGAAAGCGGCGCTCTGGAAGAACTGACGCTGACCACCAACGGCTCGCAGCTTTCGCGCTTTGCCGCTGAACTCGCCGATTGCGGGGTCAAGCGGATCAACGTCTCACTGGACACCCTGGACCCGGAAAAATTCCGCCAGATTACCCGCTGGGGCAATCTCGACAAGGTCATGGAGGGCATCGACGCTGCGCAGGCAGCGGGGCTGAAGGTAAAGCTCAATGCGGTGGCGCTGAAGGATTTCAACGACGCCGAGCTGCCGGAGATGCTGCGCTGGGCGCATGGCCGCGGCATGGAGTTGACGGTCATCGAAACCATGCCAATGGGCGAGATCGACGCCGACCGTACCGACCAGTATCTGCCGCTGTCGCTGCTGCGTGCAGCGCTGGAGCGGCAGTTCACGCTGTCCGACATCCCCTACAAGACCGGTGGTCCGGCTCGCTACGTCCATGTCGCCGAGACCGGTGGCAGGCTCGGCTTCATCACGCCGATGACGCATAATTTCTGCGAAAGCTGCAACCGCGTCCGGCTGACCTGCACCGGCACGCTCTATATGTGCCTCGGCCAGGAGGACGCCGCCGATCTGCGTGCACCGTTGCGTGCATCCGAAGGCAATGAACTGGTCGCCGACGCCATCGATGAAGCCATTGGCCGCAAGCCGAAGGGCCATGATTTCATCATCGACCGCCGGACCAATCGCCCGTCGGTGTCGCGGCACATGAGCGTCACCGGCGGCTGATCTTCTCGATCACACCCAGAAAAAGACTGGTCCGCAGCCGGTTGCCGATTTACTGGCGAAACGTTCCAGCCTAGCCTCCTGCTCGGGAGCGGATCCTCGCTCGGTGGGGGACTACAACATGCGCAAATTCAGTCTTTCTCTTGCATTGCTTGGGCTCGCGGCCGTGCCCGCGGCCGCCCAGTCGATCGGCGGCACCTATACGGTCGCCGGCACCAATTTTGACGGATCGTCCTATGGCGGCGAGGCAACCATCACGCTGACCAGCGAGACGACCTGCGCAATCCACTGGGAGACAGGCGGCTCGTCCTCGGACGGCATCTGCATGCGAAACGACGATGCCTTCTCGGCAGGCTATGTCATGGGCAAGGCGGTCGGCCTTGTCGTCTATAAGGTACAGGAGGACGGCTCGCTGCACGGCCTGTGGACGATTGCCGGCAAGGAAGGCAATGGCACCGAAATGCTGACGCCAAACTAAGTTCTGCTGTCCTGGAACATCAGACATCGCTGGGCCACGCGAAAGGCTGTGGCCCAGCCCTTTGACGTTGCTGTCTTATGACCGGCTGCTACAGGCTTGATGCAAAACGCAACCGGTAACGCCTTTGCTTCTTTCCCCAAATCTTCGCGGCGCGCTGTTCATGGTGGTGGCCATGATTGGTTTCACGCTCAACGACGCGATCACCAAAGTCTCGTCGGAATCCATGAACATGGCGCAGGTCATGCTGATCCGCGGCGCCTTCGCTTCGCTTTTCGTAGGCCTGCTTGCCTGGCAACGCGGTGCGCTTGCCCTGCCCGGCTCGATGCTGCAGCCGATGGTTGCGGTGCGCGTCGCCGGCGAAGCCGGCGCTACTGTGTCGTTCCTGGTTGCTTTGGCGCATCTGCCAATCGCCAACGTCTCGGCCGTGCTGCAGGCGCTGCCGCTGGCGGTGACGATGGGCGCAGCACTTGTGTTCAACGAAGGCGTCGGCTGGCGGCGCTGGCTGGCCATCGCCATCGGCTTTGCCGGGGTGCTGATTATCGTGCGGCCCGGCTTCGAAGGATTCAGTGTCTATTCGCTGCTGGCGCTGGCCTGTGTCGCCTGTTGTGCGGTGCGAGACCTCGCCACCAAGCGGATACCGCTAGCCGTTCCGACATTGCTGGTGTCGACTGCCACGGCACTTGCCATGACAGTGCTCGGCGCGGCGCTGCTTGAGCCAATGGGTGGGTGGACACCGATGACGGGAGAAAGCACAGCGTTGCTGGCATTGGCGGCAGTGCTAGTGGTCATCGGTTACCAGTTCATCATCATGGCGATGCGGGAGGGCGACATCTCGTTCATCGCGCCATTCCGCTACACAGCCCTGCTCTGGTCGATCCTGCTTGGCCTGTTCATCTTCGGCGACGTCCCCGACCTGCCGATGATCTTCGGCGCCGGCGTCATTGTCGGTTCCGGCCTCTACGCTCTCTACCGCGAACGGATCGTCGGCCGGCGAAAGACAGCCGCCGAAAGCGCTGGACCCGACATGGCGCCTGACGGCATATAGCTTGCCGATCGCGGCGAGTGACCGCATGGACGAAAGACGATGACTAAAGACATTGCCGGCGTCATTCTGGCCGGTGGTCAGTCGCGGCGGATGGGCGGCGGCGACAAGGGCCTGCTTGCGCTCGGCGGCGGCAGCCTGCAGGACCATGTCGTTGCGCGCTTTGCTGCGCAGGTCGGTCCGCTGGTGCTCAGCGCCAATGACGACCCGGCACGGTTTGCCGGGGTTGGGCTTCCGGTGGTTGCCGATACGGTGAAAGGGTTCGCCGGACCGCTCGCCGGGATCCTGACCGGCCTCGAATGGGCTGCCGCGAACACGGCCTGTGAGGCAGTTGTCACGGCTGCGGGCGATACACCGTTCCTGCCCGAAAATCTGGTCGAGCGGCTGGCCGCGGCAGTCGACGAACGTCCCGGCGCGATCGCCGTCGCCTGTTCCGGCGGCAAACGGCATCCGACATTCGCGCTCTGGCCGCTGGGGCTCCACGACGCCTTGAGGCGTTTTCTGGTCGATGAAGATGTCAGGCGGGTTTCCGCTTTCATCGACCGGCATGACTTTGTCGATGTGGAATTCCCGATGCTGATCTCGGGAGGCCATCTGCACGACCCTTTCTTCAACGTCAACACGTCAGACGACCTGGCCCGGGCCGAACGTCTGTTGCAGAGCATGAAGCCATGATGAGACGCGTCTTCGGTATCACCGGCTGGAAGAATTCCGGCAAGACGACACTGACCGAAAAGCTGGTCGCCGAACTCGTTCGGCGTGGCTGGAAAGTCTCGACGGTGAAACACGCCCATCATGATTTCGACATCGATAAACCGGGGGCGGACAGTTTTCGCCACCGGCAGGCCGGAGCCACTGAAGTCGCCATCGTGTCTGACAGGCGCTGGGCGCTGATGCACGAATTGCGCGGCGAGGACGAGCCGACGCTTGAGGCGATCCTGTCACGGCTCGGCACCTCCGACATCGTTCTGGTCGAAGGCTACAAGCGCGAGGCGCACAGCAAGATCGAAACGCGGCGGCTGGAGACTAAGGACCGGACACCGCTTTCGGCACATGATCCGCATATCATCGCCATCGCCGCCGACTTCGCCTTAGCGGACGAAAGGCTGCCTGTCTTCGATCTCGACTACACGAAATCGATAGCCGACTTCATCGAGCGCGCGACAGGTTTGACGCGCTGAGGGTACTGCTGAAGGAGCATTCGGCCGCCCCCAAATTCCTCCTTGGTGTGCCTGCCCCAACGTCAGCATTGTCTGGGAATGCGAACCCTCGCAAGCAACGGTTTTATAGTTGCTTTTTCTTGGGAAAGAATGGGAGTATCGCGTCAGCGGGCGGTCAAAAGAACCGCCCACAGAGCCGTTTGGAACGACGGCCGGGAAACATACAGAGAGGACCATCATGCGTACTGCACTGCGTATAGCGCTCGCCGCATCGGCCGCGCTGCTGACCCTGGGCGTTGCCCAGGCCCAGGAGAAAACCTTGAGGATCGGCACGGAGGGAGCCTATCCGCCATTCAACAACCTGACTGCCGATGGCCAGCTCGTGGGCTTCGACATCGACATCGCCAACGCGCTTTGCGAAGAGATGAAGGTGAAGTGCACCTTCGTCGCGCAGGATTGGGACGGCATTATCCCGGCGCTTCAGGCCGGCAAGTTCGACGCCATCGTCGCCTCGATGTCGATTACGCCGGAGCGTGCCGAGAAGGTCGACTTCACCAACAAATACTACAACACGCCGCCGGCGATCGCCGCGCCCAAGGACAGCGACATCAAGGGCGTGACTAAGGAGGACCTGGCCGGCAAGACGATCGGCGTGCAGGCGTCCACCACCCACTTCAATTATTCAACCAAGGCTTATACCGACAGTACAATCAAGCCGTACCCGACCGCGCAAGAATACCAGCTCGATCTCGCTAATGGCCGCGTTGACGCGGTCAACGACGATATCACTGTTCTCGAAGGCTGGCTTGCCACGCCGGACGGCGCCTGCTGCAAGCTGATCGGTGCGATCACGCCCGACATCGAGATCCATGGGCCGGGCGCCGGCATCGCGGTACGCAAGGGCGATACCGAGTTGGTCAATCAGTTCAATAAGGCGATCGACGCCATCCGCGCCAACGGAAAGTACAAGGAAATCAACGACAAGTACTTCAAGTACGATGTCTACGGCGGCGAGTCCTAATCCTTCCGGATTGACAGCGAACGGCGGGACATTCCCGCCGTTCGCACAAGGAGCGGCGCAGGAGGAGTGACGCCGCGCTGCTCTCAAAGAACCCATAGAGGAGAACAGGCAGGCGGATGCAAAGCGTTTGGACGCTGCTCAGTTGGGGACCCGAGGGCTGGCTCGACGACATTGCCTACGGCGTTTTCATCACCGTTTCGCTTGCTGCCGCGACCCTGCCTGTCGGTCTGATGATCGGCTTTCTGGTCGCACTGGCCAAGCAGTCCAATGAGCCGTCGCTGCGGCTGGCCGGCAATATCTACACCACGATCTTTCGTGGATTGCCCGAGCTGCTGACCTTGTTCATGATCTTTTACGGCGCGCAAATCGGCATCCAGCAGTTGATGCGCCTGTATGACCCGGCCGCTGCGGTCGAAGTGAACGCATTTGTTTCCGGCATGATCGCGCTCGGCGTCGTCTTCTCGTCCTACGCCAGCGAGGTCTTCCTCTCCGCGTTCCGCGCCATCCCGAAGGGACAGTATGAGGGCGGCTATTCGGTTGGCCTGTCGGGCTGGCAGACGCTGCGACTGGTGGTGCTGCCGCAGCTTATTCGTATTTCCCTGCCAGGCCTTGCCAATCTGTGGCTCATCCTGCTCAAGGATACAGCGCTGGTTTCCGCCATCGGTCTTGCCGACATATTGCGGCAAGCCGGCGTCGCCGCCCGTGTCACCAAGCACGCATTCCTTTTTTTTGGGGTCGCTGCTCTTATCTATCTGCTCCTCGCCATCATCTCGTCCTTCGGCATCAATGCCATTGAACGCAGGGTTGGTCGACAACAGGTGCAGCGATGAGCGCGGCAGCAGCCGACGTGGCGACCAAGGTCGAAAAACCGCCAGCAATACCGCGCGGCTGGTCCCGGCAACGTGTATTGGGATATGCGTTGGTCGGTCTCTGGATCGTGCTCGGCATCGGCATGATTGTATACTTGGTCGAGGCTTGGAATTCCGAACTCTTCCAAAAATACGCCCCGGGCTACATCTCTGGCCTGGGCGTGACTCTCACGCTTGTCGCTGTGTCGATCGTGTTGGGAGCCGTCCTTTCAGTTCCTGTCGCCTACGCGCGGATGTCCAAGAACCGGATCCTGTCCAGCTTTGCCTACGCTTATGTCTACTTCTTCCGCGGCACTCCGCTTTTGACCCAAGTTTTTCTTATCTACTATGGAGTGGGTTCGTTTCGACCGGCACTTGAAGCTGTCGGCCTGTGGGGCTTCTTTCGCGAAGCCTGGTACTGCGCCATTTTCTCGTTCACCCTCAATACGGCAGCCTATCAGGCTGAGATCCTGCGCGGCGCAATCGAGAGCGTCCCCAGGGGTCAGTGGGAAGGCGCTGCCTCGCTTGGCCTGCACAAACTGCAAACACTGCGCAAGATCATCCTGCCACAGGCGCTGATCGTGGCGCTGCGTCCCTATGGCAATGAGATTATCCTGATGATCAAAGGCTCCGCCATCGTGGCCCTCATCACCGTCTATGATCTGATGGGCATTACGAAGCTCACATATTCGCGCACTTTCGATTTCCAGTCCTATATCTGGGCGGCGATCATCTATCTGATCATTGTCGAGATACTCCGCCACGCGGTCGAGTGGGTAGAACGTCGTATTACCATACATCTGCACCGCTGACTCCCATAGCTTTGCCTGATCCGCTAAGAAGGCCGGAAAACACGGCTTGAAGGGATTCGAAAATATGGCATCGGTGGCATTTCTCGGTCTTGGCGTCATGGGCTATCCAATGGCCGGACATCTCAGGAACAAGGGGGGCCACGACGTCACCGTCTACAACCGCACCAAGGCAAAGGCCGAGCAATGGGTTGCCCAGCATGGCGGGAGTGCCGCCAACACGCCGGCAGAAGCGGCCGACGGCAAGGACTTTGTCTTTTCCTGTGTTGGCAATGACGACGATCTGCGCGCTGTGACGATTGGAGCCGAGGGTGCATTCCAGACAATGGAGAAGGGAGCCATCTTCATCGACAACACCACGGCCTCCGCTGAAGTCGCGCGCGAACTGGCCGAGAAGGCGGTACTGGGCGGTTTCTCGTTCCTCGACGCACCGGTCTCCGGCGGTCAGGCCGGCGCCGAAAATGGCGTGCTGACCGTCATGGTCGGCGGCGAACAGAAAGCTTTCGAACAGGCGAAGCTTGTCATCGATGCCTATGCCCGTATGGTCGGGCTGATGGGCCCGACCGGCTCGGGCCAGCTCACCAAGATGATCAACCAAATCTGCATCGCCGGTCTTGTCCAAGGGCTGGCTGAAGGCATCCATTTTGGCAAGAAGGCCGGGCTCGACATCGACAAAGTCATCGAGGTGATCTCGAAGGGAGCGGCCGGCTCATGGCAGATGGAGAACCGCCACAAGACGATGAATGCCGGCAAATATGATTTCGGCTTCGCTGTCGACTGGATGCGCAAGGACCTCGGTATCTGCCTGGCGGAGGCCGATCGCAATGGCGCCAAGCTGCCGGTGACGGCACTTGTCGACCAATTCTACAAGGATGTGCAGGGGATGGGCGGCAAACGCTGGGACACGTCCTCTTTGCTGGCGCGATTGGAAAAGTAGATATTGTCGTGGCCGAGCTGTCGCCTCAAGCCAGCGCCGAGGAAATTGTCGACCACCTGCGCTCGGTCGGCTCGGAGGAGAACCGCCTTGGCATGCTGCGCTACGGCATCAAGATCGAACGTGCGCTCGGTATCTCGCATGGTGTGCAGCGGCAGATTGCCAAGAAAATCAAGCGCAACCATGAGCGTGCCTTCGAGCTATGGCAGACAGGCATCGTGGAAGCGCAGTTCATCGCTTCCGTCACGGCCGATCCGAAGCGGTTCACTGCCGCGGATGCAAGACGATGGGCGGCGACTTTCGACTCATGGGATATCGTCGACGGCGTCTCCGATCTCTTTGTCGATACTGATTGCTGGAGGGAACTGATCGCCGAATTCGCAGTCGACGAACGGGAATTCGTTCGACGCACGGCTTTTGCCATGATGGCCTGGTCGGTGGTCCACCGGAAGAATGAACCAGAGGCGACCTTTCTCGACTTCCTGTCGATCATCGAAGTGCACGCCACCGACGGCCGCAATTTTGTGAAGAAGGCGGTGAACTGGGCGCTTCGTTCGATCGGCAAGCGATCGATGAATTTGCACGGTGCTGCCCTTGCCCTGGCACAAAAGCTGGCTGTTTCGACCGACAAGACGGCGCGCTGGATCGGCAAGGATGCTGCAAGGGAACTTTCCGATGCCAAAACGCTCGAGCGGCTCGCCAGGAAAGGCTGACTGGGGCGAAATCCACTTTACTGAGGTGACGCGATCGACGCGCGCCGATTTCGAAAATCTGTTCGAACAGGCGGGCGGCCCGAAATATTGCTGGTGCACGGCCTGGCGCAATCTCAATAACCGTGAGCACCTGGGCAACGATGAGAGGAAACGCGCCATGATGGCGCTCATCGCGGCCGCCACACCGGTCGGCATTGTCGCTCATGCGGAAGGCAAGACAATAGGCTGGTGCTCGGTGGCGCCGCGCGAGACCTACCGCAAGCTGTCGCCGCAACAGGATGACAGCCAGGCGGGCGTCTGGTCGATCGTCTGCTTCTATGTGCCGAGGGCATTGCGCAGCCGAGGGCTGGCAACCGCACTGCTCGACGCGGCCATCGATCACGCCTTCGCCAAAGGCGCCAGGACAATCGAGGCCTATCCGGTCGACCAGGCATCGCCGAGTTACCGTTTCATGGGCTTCCGAGACATGTTCGTGGCCCGCGGATTCCACGAGATCGGCATGGCCGGCTCGCGTCGGCATGTGATGCGGCTCGAACGTTGACGCTGTCGGCGACGGCAGCTTTACTCCTGTCAAATGGAGAGCACACGATGAGCAATCGTCTCAAATCGACAGCGGCGCTGGCGGCCGTGCTGATTTCCATCGCGGCGGGCAGCGCTTCCGCCGAAACCGCGCGGATATTCTGGAAGGATCTGCGTCCGGCGACCCAGCCCGCTGCCGAAAGTGCCGGTTTGCCGATGATCGCGGCAAAAATGCCTGATCATGGCGAGACGCTGTCTCTCAATCTGCGGGACAAGACCGTCCAACTGGCGGGGTACGCGCTGCCGGTCGATCGCGAGGGCGATCTCGTCTACCAGTTCCTGCTGGTACCGTGGACGGGTGCGTGCAGCCACATGCCGACGCCGCCGCCCAATCAGATCGTCCTCGTCACGCCTGCGCATCCCTACAGGATGTCGAAGGCTTACCAGCCGGTTTCCGTGACCGGTGCCCTGAAGCCGGGCATGGAGAAAAGTCAGCTCTTCATTCTCGACGGCGCCAGCGTCATCCAGTCGGGCTACGCGCTGCGCAAGGCGGAAGTGGTGGATATCGATGTGGTGCCGGACACCATCACGCAGCCGGCAAACTCGCCGTGGCATTTTCTCAACAAAAAGAAGAACTAAGCAAAAAATCCTCAGGCAGCGTTGGCGCCCGATTCCTTGTCCAGCACCATGTAGTCCAGCGGCATTTCGGTCGTGTACTTGATCTGCTCCATGGCAAACGACGACGAGACATCGCGAATCTCGATCTTGGCGATCAGCCGCTTGTAGAAGGCGTCGTAAGCAGCGATGTCGGGCACCACCACGCGCAAGAGATAGTCGACGTCGCCGCTCATGCGGTAGAACTCGACCACTTCCGGAAATTCCTGGATGACCTCCGAAAAGCGCCGCAGCCATTCATGGCTGTGCGAATTGGTGCGGATCGACACGAATACGGTGACGCGCACATTGACCTTTTCATGATCGAGGATGGCGACGCGCCGCTTGATGACGCCCTCCTCCTCGAGCTTCTGGATGCGACGCCAGCACGGCGTGGTCGACAGGCCGACTTTCTTGGCGACATCGGCGACCGCGAGCGTCGCGTCCTCCTGCAAGAGACGGAGGATTTTTCTGTCAAGGCGGTCCATTTGGTGCTCCCACGGGGATAGACTAGGAATAGATTGGCTATAGTCCTTCTTATTATGGCCATTCACAAGAAAGAATTTCTGCCAAATGGCACAAAAGCAAGTGATTTCTTGCTCACGCCTCAGCCGAGGCGATAGCGGATTTCCGATCTCAGAAACGGCAGCAAATCCATTTCAAACCACGGATTGCGCTTCAACCAGCCGGTGTTGCGCCACGACGGATGCGGCAGCGGCAGCACTTTCGGGTTGCTGGGCGCACCCCAGATGGTGCGCCAATCCATCACCGTCTCCGTCAGCGAGGGCCGGCGCGCGGCGCCCATGTGCCAGGATTGCGCATAGCTGCCAATCGTCAGCACCAGGTCGATGCGCGGCATCAGTGCCATCAGCGGCGCACGCCAGGCCGCTGCACATTCGCGGCGCGGCGGCAGGTCGCCGCCCTTGGCATCCTGACCGGGAAAGCAAAAGCCCATCGGCACGATGGCGAATTTTGTCGTGTCGTAGAATTCTTCGTTGCTGACGCCCAGCCAGTTCCGCAACCGATCGCCGGAGGCGTCGGTGAACGGCATGCCTGACATATGCACCTTGGCGCCCGGTGCCTGGCTGGC
>NZ_RZSX01000054.1:13277-14108 GCF_004023105.1 Mesorhizobium sp. M5C.F.Ca.IN.020.32.2.1
GTCTGAGCACCGGGCGCGGCTCGTGCGGCAACGGGCGGCCGACCGGGTTTTCGACGCAGATACGGCAGGCGCGTACCCTCGCCGCGAAGTTTTCCAGCTCTTCGCTCAATCTCGGGAACTCATTCTCAGGCGGCGGCGCTCGGCCGGCTGGAGATCGCCTGATGCCAGCGCAGCACGTTGGCACAATCTTCCGGCACCTTGATACGCGCCGGCTTCATGAAGTCGATGGCAACCAGCCCGGTGACGTCGGCGATCGAATAAGCATCGCCGGCGACGAATTCCCGGTTCGCCAACTCGTCGTCGAGGAGTTTCAGGAATCCGACGGCTTTCGGCTTGTTGGCCTCGCCCCATTCGGGGATTTGTGGAACCTCCCATTCCTTCATCGCCGGATGGATGTGCCGGAACGCGGCAGCGACGCAACCGAGCAAGTTGAGCTCCATGCGTCTTTGCCACATCTCGACTAGCGCCTTGCCGAGCGCGCCGCGTCCGAACAACGCTGGTTCCGGGTGCAACTCCTCGAAATAGCGGCAGATGGCGACCGATTCGGTGATGACGGTGCCGTCGTCGAGTTCGAGCACCGGCAGGCGCTGCAGCGGGTTGCGCGAACTGACTGGCTGCTTTCTGTGCTCCAGCGCGCCCATGTCGACGGGCACCAGAGGAACCTCAAGCCCCTTTTCGGCAAGGAAGACCCGAACCCGCCGTGGATTGGGCGCCCGGCCCCCGTCGAAGAGTTTCATTCCATTTCTCCTATCGGATCGGCCCAAAAACGGGATCGATTTCCGGAAAGCACGATGCGAATCTGATCAGGTCTGTTGCGACAAACTATAAGGT
>NZ_RZSX01000550.1:0-4369 GCF_004023105.1 Mesorhizobium sp. M5C.F.Ca.IN.020.32.2.1
GGCAAAGGCTCGGCCACGAACGGCGAGTGAGGGCGTCCGGTCGAGGCTTACGATAGAGCGCCACGCGTCAAATTGGACCCGCAATGGTGCTCTTTCATTTTCTGGACGGCGCATGATCCTTTCCGGAATCGATTCCGGTTTCCGGGTCAGGCGCAAAGGACGCCGATGCTGGAAAACAGGACTAAGATTAGAGATGATGCGGCGATCGTCGACGAGGCGATCACCTCGCGCCGCTCGGTGCGGGCCTTTCTGCCCGACATGGTCGACGACGAGACGATCCGCGCCATTCTCACCGTTGCCGCGCGCGCCCCTTCGGGCACCAACATGCAGCCCTGGCGGGTCTACGTGACCAAGGGCGAGGTCAAGCAGCGGATCACCAATGCCATCCTCAACTCCGGCATCCGTGCCGAAAAGGCCGAGTGGGACGAGTATCGCTACTATCCCGACCAGTTCTTCGAACCCTATCTCACCCGGCGGCGGGCCAATGGCTTCGGCCTCTACAGCGTTCTCGGCATCGGCCGGCGTGAGGTGGACAGGATGCGCGCGCAGCACGACCGCAACTTCGTCTTCTTCGACGCGCCGGTCGGCATGATCTTCACCGTCGACCGGCGGCTGAACAAGGGGTCGTGGATCGATTACGGCATGTTCCTGCAGAATATCATGGTGGCGGCACGGGGCAGGGGCCTGCACACTTGCCCGCAGGCCGCCTTTGCACCCTATCACAAGCAGATCAGGCCGGTGCTCAACATTCCAGACGAGGAGATCGTCGTCTGCGGCATGGCGCTCGGCCATGAAGACACGTCCAAGCCCGAAAACGAGTTCCGCACCGACCGCGCGCCGCTGGAAGAGTGGGTGACGTTCGCCAAATGAGAAGGCGCCAAGTGAGGCGACGACGCGCCGTCTCGGTCTACTGCACTTCGTAACCGACTTCCTCACTGGCGTGACAGAGCGCCTTCCAGAACGAGCGCGCAAACGACCGGAATACATAGATGTCGAACTGGTCGGCGCCGGTGCGCTGGATCTGGGCGAAGACGTCATGATGCATGGTCGAACGGCCGGCACCGACCGGAAAGGCCGGCAGCGCGAAGTCGATGGCGAAGAATTTCGCCAGCACCCATTCGGCCTTCGGTCCGGCGATGCGGATTGCGGTGCGGCCATGCGACAGGTCGGTCACCGTGCCGATCGCCGGCGTCACGACACCGGCAAAGCCCGACACCAGGCCCTCGGCGTCGTCGACCACCGTGAATTTTCCTGGCGCGAAACCGAACACCGATCTCACGCCGTCGGTGCTGCCGGCGCCGGCGCCATCGGGCAGAGCAAGGCCGGTCACGGTGCGGATACCGGCGATCAACTCCTTCTCCTGGCCCGGCCAGGCAGCGAGCTGCAGGATCGACCCCGGCCTGGTTTCGGAGAGGATGACATCGATGCCGTGTTCGAAATCGCCGTGCGAGCCGGTGCGCAGTTCCGGCTCAAGCGGTGCCGGCTCAAGCGGTGATTGGCGCTCAACCATGCATGCGGCTCCCGTCCGGATCAAAGAAGTGGTTGGAGACGATCTCGACCGGGCCGAACCGGTTGCGCAGGGGATCGGAGATATGGGCGCGCGTGCCGCGCCGTGCCTTGCCGTCCTTGACCAAAGCGAGCGCGATGTACTTGCCGAGGGCCGGCGAATAGCAGCAAGCGGTGATGTGGCCGATGGAATCGTGCGGATTGGCTTCGTCAAGCGCCTCGACGATATGCGCGCCGCCGTTGAGCGGCTGGTTGTCGAGCGAAATCAGCCCGACGAGTTCCAGACGGCCGGGTGCGATCAGGCCCTCGCGATCCATCATCGCCGAGCCGATGAAGGGCTTCTTCTTGGACAGCATCCAGTCGAGATGCAGGTCGCGCGCCGTGGTGCGGCCGTCGATCTCGGCGCCGGTGACGTGGCCTTTCTCGATGCGCATCGTGCCCAGCGCCTCAAGCCCGTAAGTCACCAGTCCGAACGGCTTGCCGGCTTCGATCAACGCTTCCCAGACATGGGTGCCGTAGCCTGCGCCGGAGTAAACTTCGAAGGCCATTTCGCCGGAGAAGGAAAGCCGGCAGATCATCACCGACACGCCTGATATCTTGCCATGCACGATGCCCATGAAGGGCAGTGCGGCGTTGTCGACGGCAGTGCCGGTTACGCAAGCAGCAAGAATGGCTCGCGCTTTTGGCCCGCCGATCGCCGCACCCGCCCATTGGTCGGTCACCGAGGTGACGTGGACCTTCAGCTCCGGCCAGATGACGTCGAGGAAATATTCCAGGTGCTGCATCACCTTGCCGGCATTGGCGGTGGTGGTGGTCATCAAGAAGTCCTGTTCGCCGAGCCGCCATGTCGTGCCGTCGTCGAAGGCGAGGCCGTCCTCGCGCAGCATCAGCCCGTAGCGGGCCTTGCCGACGGCCAGCGTCGAGAACATGTTGGTGTAGACCCGGTCGAGGAATTCCGCCGCGTCCGGACCCTGCACGGCGATCTTGCCCAGCGTCGAGACGTCGACGATGCCGGCGCTCTCGCGCGTCGCCTTAGCTTCGCGTACATAGGCCTGCTCGATCGTTTCGCCGGCGTGGCCGTAGATCATCGGGCGATACCAGAGGCCGGCCGAATACATGGTTGCGCCGTTGGCGATGTGCCAGTCATGCATCGGCGTCAGCCGCTCGGGCCTCAGATCACCGAACCGTTCGGCGGCGAGCGAGCCGATCGACACCGCCGAAAAGGGTGGGCGAAAACGTGTCGTGCCGACTTCGGGGATCGGCTTGCCCAATGCTTCGGCCATGATGGCCAGGCCCGGTATGTTGGAGCTCTTGCCCTGGTCGGTCGCCATGCCGAGCGTGGTGTAGCGCTTCAGGTGCTCGACCGAGATGAAGCCCTCGCGATGCGCCAGCCGCACATCCTCCGCGGTCACATCGTGCTGGAAATCGACGAAGCTTTTTCCATCAGCCTTGATTTCGAACACCGGCGCCGGATCGGGATCGCCGGGTGCGGCTTCGACGACCGGCAAGGCCGCTGGCGTGCCCGTTCCACCCGCCGCGGAAAGGCCGGCGGCGCGGCCTTCGGCGATTGCCTCGGCGGTGGAAAAGCTGCCGGTGAAGGCGCCGGCGCCAATCCATCGCTGCGTCGCGTTCGGTGGTAGGAAGGCTTGTCTGGCGGCATTCCATTCCGCCTTGGCGCCGGCCTGGCTGGCCAGATGGATGGTCGGCGACCAGCCTCCCGACATCAGCAGGCAGTCGGCTTGAATGCTGCGCCGATCGCCGGCGAGCGCGCCGTTGACCATGTCGAAGCGCTGCACCTTGATGCCGGACAACCCCTTGCCGCCTTCGGTGGCGACCACGGCGTGAGCGGAAAGGTTCTTGGCCTCCACTTCGTCGGCGAGCTCGCGCATCTCGCTCGAAAGCTCCGGCCGCACGTCGACGATGGCGACGATCGCCGCACCGGCCTTCTTCAGCGCAAGCGCGGAGCGATAGGCGCTGTCATTGTTGGTGAAGAGCGCGATCCTGTTGCCCGGCAGCACGCCGTACTCGTTGGCGTAGCGCTCGGCGGCATTCGCCAGCATCACACCCGGCCGGTCGTTACCCGGAAACACCAGCGGCCGCTCGAAGGAGCCGGTGGCCAGCACCACCGATTTGGCGCGGATGGTCCAGTAGCGATGGCGCGGTTCGCCCTTGCCGGGCCTCTCCTTATGATCGGTGACCCGTTCGAGCGCGGCGAGCGTGTTGCCATCGTAGTAGCCCCAGACCGTGGTGCGCGGCAGCAGGCGGACATTGTCATAGCCTTCGAGCTGGCCGGCGGCTCGCGCTGCCCAGTCGGCGGCCGGCATGCCGTCGATCGTCTCGCCCGACCAGTTGGCCGAGCCGCCGAAATGCGGTTCGAGCTCGCTGAGGATGACACGCGCGCCCTGATCGGCGGCGGCCCTGGCAGCCATCAGCCCGGCCGGACCGGAGCCGACCACCAGCACATCGCAGGAAGCGTTCATGCGCTCATAGCGCGCCGTGTCGGCAGCGATCCCAGCACGGCCGAGACCGGCGGCGCGGCGGATGAAATGCTCGCATAACATCCAGAAACGCGTGCCTTTCAGCGGGCCGATCGCAGGTCCCATGAAGGTCTTATAATAGAAGCCGGCAGACAGAAGCTTGCCGCCGAACTGGTTGGCGGCGCTGAGATCCCAGGACAGCGATGGAAAGCGGTTCTGGCTGACGGCGGTCAGCCCGTCATAGATCTCGACCATGGTCGCGGCAATGTTGGGCTCGCGAACCTCGCGCCGCAGCACCGTCACCAGGGCGTTCGGCTCTTCGACGCCTGATGTCAGCACGCCGCGCGGGCGGTGATATTTGAACGAGCGCCCGAACAGGGTGACAC
>NZ_RZSX01000551.1:0-4367 GCF_004023105.1 Mesorhizobium sp. M5C.F.Ca.IN.020.32.2.1
GCCGGCAGCGGCGGTTTGGCGCGCACCTGCCCGCGCTTGCCTTCGAGGCTGTCGAGCAGCGAGGTCTCCTCGCCGCAGACATAGGCGCCGGCACCGACACGGACTTCCATGTCGAAGGTATTTGGAGAACCCAGCACGTTGAGGCCGAGCAGGCCGGCCTTGCGGGCGATCTCGACGGCTTTCTGCATGACCGCTACCGCGTGCGGATATTCCGAGCGAATATAGATGAAACCCTTGGTAGCGCCCGTCGCGATGCCGGCAATGGTCATGCCTTCGATCAGCACGAACGGGTCGCCTTCGATGATCATGCGGTCGGCGAATGTGCCCGAATCACCCTCGTCGGCATTGCAGACGATATATTTGCGGTCGGCCGTGGTATCGAGCACCGTCTTCCATTTGATGCCGGTCGGGAAGCCGGCGCCGCCACGTCCGCGCAGGCCGGACTCGGTCACTTGGCTGACGACATCGGCCGGCGTCATGGCCACCGCGTTTTGCAGGCCCTTCAGCCCGCCATGGGCCTTGTAATTGTCGAGCGACAACGGATCTGTGACGCCGCAACGCGCGAAAGTCAGCCGCGTCTGCTTGGCCAGGAACGGGATCTTGTCGGGTGCGCCCAGCCAGCGCTTGTGGTAGCCGCCGGTGAGGAAACCGCTGTCGAACAGGCTTTTGACGTCGGAAGGCTTCACCGGCCCGTACGCGACGCGGCCCTTGTCTGTCGCCACTTCGACCATCGGCTCGAGGAAATAAGCGCCGCGCGAACCATTGCGCACGATTTTGGCCTCAATGCCGCGATCGGCCAGTTCCGCACGAACCGCCTTGGCGACCTTCTCCGCACCGAGCGCCAGTGCGCCGGAATCGCCGGGAATGTAGATGCGCGGGATCATGAACGTACCTCGGCAACGATCTCGTCGAGTTTTTCGTCATTGAGCCGGCCGATCACCTCGCCGTCCAGCATCGCCGATGGCGCACAGGCGCAAAGGCCGAGGCAATAGACTGGTTCCAGCGTCACCGAACCGTCGCGGGCCGTCTCGTGGAAGCCGATGCCCAGCAAGTGCTTGAGTTTGGCGGCGATCAAGTCCGAGCCCATCGATTGACAGGCTTCCGCCTGGCAAAGCTTCAGCACATGCCGCCCGGCCGGGTGGCGGCGGTAGTCATGATAAAAGGTAACGACGCCGTGCACCTCCGCCTTGGAGATGTTCAACGCCTCGGCGATTACCGGCAGCGCGTCCTGCGGCACATGACCGAACTCTTCCTGGATGCCGTGGAGGATCGGCAACAGCGGGCCTTCGAGGCCCTTCAGCTCCTGGACGATCCCCGCCGTGCGCAACGCGATCTCGGTACTTGCAGGCTGCATTGTCATGCAGCGCCCTCCCTGGTCGTAGTAATCTTCCGCTAAGTGGTTAAAAAATCAGACGAAACCCACCAAATCAATAAAGCTGATCCGTTGCTCGATAGAAATCTTCTATCGATGCCGTTCAGCCTGCAATCTCTAGCTCAGTGGCGGGCGCGGAAATCGTCTGCCAACGCCATCGCCTCGTCCAGCAGCGCCGAGACCAGCGGCGTGTGCGGCTCGCGCAGCGTGGCCACCAGCCCGACGGTGTGGCTGGCATCCGGCTCGACAATCGGAATGGCCCGGATCGGCTCGGAAAAGCCGAATGTTTCCGATAGGTTGAGCGGCATGATCGAGGCCCATTTGCCGGTACGGATATGGGAGAACAGCACGATCATCGAATTGGATTCGAGCGTCGGCCGCACCTGCGTGCCGGCTTCGGCCAAATGCTGGTCGATGATGCGACGGTTCTGCATGTCGGGCGTCAGCAGGCAGAGCGGCAGCTGGCTGAGCTCCGCCCATGTCACTTTGTCGCGGTCGGAATAGGGGTTTCCGACCGCGGTGATCAGCTGATAGCGCTCGTCATAGAGCGGCACGCTGAGCACCCGCCCCAGCGGTTCGTTGTCGAGATAGGTGACGCCGGCATCGATGTCGAAATTGCCGAGCAGCGATAGCACCTCGATCGAGGTGCGCGACAGCACCGAGAAGGTGACGCCGGGATGTTTTGCCCGAAAAGGTGTCGTCAGCCGCGCCACCATAGCCAGAGCTGTCGGGATGGCGGCGATACGGATGCGCCCCGAAAGGCCGTGACGCGCCGCCCGCATCTCCTCCCGCATCGTGCGGGTGTCGCCGACGATGCGGCGCGCCCACACCAGCACCTGTTCTCCTTCTGGCGTTAGTCCTTGAAAGCGCGAGCCGCGCAATACCAGCATCACGCCGAGATGGCCCTCCAGCTGCTTGATGCCGGCCGAAAGCGTCGGCTGCGTGACGCCGCACACCTCCGCCGCCCGGCCGAAATGCTCTTCCCTGGCCAGCGCGATGAAGAATTCCAGCTTGTCGATCATGAGCGGACGCTACCCGGCCATGTGAGGTTACGCCAGATGCATGCTGCTTTTGCTTGGCGAATCCTCATGCGGCCGAAGCTTCGCCGCCGTCCAAGCCTAACGGTCGACCAGGTTCAGAATGTTGCCGTCAGGATCCTTGAACCATGCGACCTTCATGCCGTAGCCGACATGGATGTCGCCTTCCAGCTTCAGGTCCGGCATCTCGTAGTGCTCGAAGACAACGCCCTTCGATTTCAGCGCCTTGACGACGGTGTCGATCTCGTCGCCGACCATCCAGGTCACCGCCGTCGCCTTGTTGGTTCCGGCGAACTTCGAGCGATACACATTGATGCTGGTGTCGCCGCATTTGTAGACGATCAGTTCGCCACCCTCGTTGTGAACCTCCGTCAGCCCCAGAACGTCTTCATAGAAGGCCTTGGCCTTGGCCAGGTCCTTCACCGCGAGATTGGCCGTTGCGTTGCTGTTTGCGAGCATGATTGGTCTCCTTTCCTTGCTGGCGAGCACGTCCGAAGCCCTGCAACAAGATAGGGCTGCTTCGTCTTCCGGCGACCGCAGCTTGCGCTATCGGCGTGCCTCTTCCGTAAGGACGTTTTGACTCCCGCAAATCCCTACGAGCAGACGCGAGTTTTGGTGCCATGCCCGGTGAGTGTCGTTCCGCCGCTTGGTTATGTTCGGGAACTGCATTATCTCAAGCGGAAAGCAGAGGAAAAGCTGATGCCCGCCGTCCAGGAAAACGTTACCAAGGAAATCGTCATCGAGCGCCTGAAGACGGTCAACGGACCGGACTTCACCGGCAACATCGTCGACCTCGGCATGGTTTCCGAGATTTTCATTGCCGATTCCAAGGTCTTCTTCTCGATCACGGTGCCGGCTGCCCGGGCCCAGGAGATGGAGCCGATGCGTGCCGCCGCCGAGCGTGTCGTCAAGGCGATCCCCGGTGTCGCCGGCGCCGTGGTTGCGCTGACGGCGGAAAGGAAAGGTGGCGGCATGGAGGCTCCGGTTCCGCAGAGACCCGCCCCCAGGCCCGCGCCGCCGGCCGCACCCGCTGCCGCGCGACATCCGGCCCCGCATGCTCCGGCCTCGCACAGCCAGGGCAAGCGCGGCGTGCCCGGCATCGAGGCGATTATCGCTGTCGCTTCCGGCAAGGGCGGCGTCGGCAAGTCGACCACTGCCGTCAACATCGCGCTTGGCCTCGCCGCCAACGGCCTGAGGGTCGGCGTGCTCGACGCCGACATCTACGGCCCGTCCATGCCGCGGCTGCTCAAGATCCATGGCCGGCCGCAGACCGTCGACGGCAAAGTCCTGAAGCCGATGGAGAATTACGGCCTGAAGGTCATGTCGATGGGCTTCCTCGTCGATGAGGAGACGCCGATGATCTGGCGGGGGCCGATGGTGATGTCGGCATTGACGCAAATGCTGCGCGAGGTCGAGTGGGGTCCGCTCGACGTGCTCGTCGTCGACATGCCGCCCGGCACCGGCGATGCGCAACTGACCATGGCCCAGCAGGTGCCTCTGGCCGGCGCCATCATCGTCTCGACGCCGCAAGACCTGGCCCTCATCGATGCCCGAAAAGGCCTTAACATGTTCAGGAAGGTCGACGTGCCGCTGTTGGGCATCGTCGAGAATATGAGCTATTTCCTCGCCCCCGACACCGGCAAGCGCTACGACATCTTCGGCCATGGCGGCGCGCGCCGCGAGGCCGAGCGTCTCGGTGTCACCTTCCTCGGCGAAGTGCCGCTCGAAATGGGCATCCGCGAAAGCTCGGATGCCGGCACGCCGGTGGTGGTCTCGAAGCCCGATAGCGCCGAGGCGAAGATCTACCGCGACATCGCCTCGAACGTCTGGGGCAGGGTCAACGAAGAACGCGGCGCGGCTGAAGCCGCCATGCCGAGCATCGTGTTTGAGTGACGCGGATATCCCTCCCTCTTAAGGGTGCCGCGCTAAGCGCGGCACCCTTAAGAGGGAGGGATATC
>NZ_RZSX01000552.1:0-4358 GCF_004023105.1 Mesorhizobium sp. M5C.F.Ca.IN.020.32.2.1
GTCAGTCGCCGGGCTTTATCGCGCTCAATCTCCCCGGTAACGCCACCCTGAACTCGCGAAACCCAGAGAGGCCAAGAGTACCGGCAAAAACGCAAAACCGACGCTTCTCCGCTGTTTGTTTGACTTACGAGTTTGGAGATAGATAAGTCCCCAAGAAGCTCGGGGTTTTAGGCAACAAAATGCGCGATTCTGGATTGTGAGCTAGGCCCGCTGGCGACCAGACCGCATACCGCATCCCGCACCAAGCTTGATGACCTGTCCGCCATTGCACTGCCCGCCGGGGTATGGTGTTCCGGATGCAGGCGCGGGCGGACCGTCCACGCCGCTGCCCTCTTTCTACATTGGGCAAAGCAAACCTTTAAGTTCCGCCAAGTTCAGCAACAATGCCTCCGGCTCAAAGGTCCGGAGGTCATTCCTCAGTCGACTCGTATGGTGGCGGGCGCCCCCGAATGCGCAGTAGCGCATATTTGCATTTCGCGCGGCACTAAGACCGATGACGCTGTCCTCAATGACAAGGCACTCTCTGGCAGACACGCCCATGATTTCCGCCGCCAATAGCAGCACAGAAGGGTCAGGCTTCCGGACACCGATGTCATCGGAGGAGAAGAACCGTGAGCCTACAAGCCCCAAGAGATTGGCGGCTCTCATGCGGTGGATGAGTTCGAAACGAGATGTGTTCGATGCGACACAAAAGGGAATGGAAAGCCACTGGAGCAGTTCAACCGCGCCAGGTGTCGCCGACAGGATCCCAGAGGCGGCCAGCTGGATCTCAGCCGCGGCCGTTTCCATGAAGTTCTTCGGCAGGCTTACACCGACAAGTCTTTCCAGATGCCGTTGTTGATCGTCTCGCTCAACACCGGAGAGCGTTGCCGTTATTTCATCTGGATGCACCTGGAAACCTTCCGCGGCAAGTTTTGCCGAAATCACCTCCGATGCTACGATTTCCGTCTCCGCAAGGGTGCCGTCAAAATCGAAGATGATCAGTCGAGGCCGCGACCGATCGGACGTTTTGATCGATGGTGAAGCCATCATTTCGGATCACCGGGACGAATGACAGGCAGCTGATCAAGTCCCTCGTGACGATGGACAACGACATCCGATCCGTCCAACATGACGACATCGTATGATGGCGCAGCCGCCACAAATATGGGCTTGCCATATTGTTCCCAGTCCAGAACGATATGCTGCGCCGTGCCACGGCTGGCAGTAAACGATATGCCCGACAAACTGCCTGCTGCAGCAACATGCCGGTGACCAAAGAGCATGTGGCGGACCGATGCGTTTTTCCGAAGGATGGAAAGGAGCCGATCGGACTCCTTCATATCGCTCGTCTTAAAACAAGGCACATGCAAATCCGCCGGCGTATGGTGCATAGCAACCACGACTGGTCGGCCGGCGGCACGGAAAAGCTGGTCCTGCAGCCATTCAAACCGGCCACCGTCAAGACAACCGAAATGGCTGATGTCGTCCTTTGTGTCGAGCAAGACGACGAGCCAGTCGTGCAAGTCGACAGCCGCCTGAACGAATCCTTCCCCGCCGAATACGCCTCGAAATGCGCCGCGGTCATCGTGGTTGCCGATCGTCAAATGGACCGGGAGCCGGACCTCCGACAAGATCTCGCGCAAGAGTGCGTAAGCGGCTGGATCGCCTGTATCAGCAAGATCGCCAGTAATAAGGATGAGCTTGGCATCTGCGTGTACGCGCGAGACATGGTCCAAGGTGTCGCGCAATCTCTGCGCCGGATCGATGCCGTAAAGCGTCTTGCCAGGGGCAACAAAATGAGGATCCGTGATATGAATGATTTTCTGCATTGCTCCACACTCAGATTGGGCCCGACCCTGGGAGGAAGTGGGACAAGAGACCGCTGCTGCGTCAGGCCACTTGATTGTCGTCGTTGTGGTGACCATCTATTCCAGGCGTCTGACAGCGAACCGTGAGCAGTGAGGGGTCGACCTTCTCTGCCGCCCGGATCGAGGTGTTCGATTCCAAGCAAACAGTTGACCGACGAACGGCCAATAAATGTCGCGAGTTGTAAATGCTCGGGCCGCATAAGGGACCTCGGTCGCTATCGCTTTCGGTTGATCATGAAGTAACTCGTCCATCATCGAAACGGTGCCACGGGCCTGTGCTTCGAGCTCCGGTGAGTTCCCCCACGCAGACACGAATGCTCCTTCTTGACCCTCAATTGTAATTTGTGAGCAGCTCGGTCGAACACCGTTGAGTGTCGCTTGCGCGCGCCCGCCCCATGCCGCATCCGCCTGTCAGACTTCGCCGATATCGAATGCAAGGGAGCTTTGTTCGGATTTATGTCAAGTGGACGGAATCGCCGGGACAGTCGGTATAGGAAGACATTTTTGTGGGGTTGAGTGGATGGGAAGCTGCTGCAGTTCACCTTACGGCACCTGCTGCCACCGGGTCCGCCTCCTGCCATTTTGTATTGGGCTGGACTTCGCTCGTCATCAGCAGGACGCTAAGTTCTTCGGCTGATCGCGCGACCACCGCAGCGCCGGCTGACAGCAATCGTTGACCGTGGTCGTCGTGGCAGTGGCCGCCCGCGGTGAAACCGATCACCATCATCCCCGCGGCCACACCGGCTCGAACGCCTGCAATGCTGTCCTCGACAACGACGCAGCGCGCTGCCTTAGTGCCCATCTGGGCGGCAGCGAACAGGAAGAGGTCCGGTGCAGGCTTACCGGCCTTTACCATGGCGGAGCTGAACACGTGGGGATGGAAGTATGCCCAAAGTTCCGTCAGTTCAAGACCAAGCCGCAGCTTGTCGGGGGCGCTGCTCGATGCGACGCAGCGCGGCAATCGCAACTGATGCAGGAGTTGGTCAATGCCGCTGATCGCTTGCAGTTCCGTCTGGTAGCTTTCCTTTATCCGGGATTGCACGATGACGTCGAAGTCGCTGGGTAGAGGGCGGCCCCAGTCTTCTTCGATCATTTTCCGCATGGTGGCTGAGGAAAGGCCGGTAAACCGCAGAATCACATCAGAATACGACATGGGATAGCCAATGCGGGTAAGTTCTTCGGCATCGATTCGACTTGCCAGCGTCTCGCTATCGATCAGAACGCCGTCGCAATCGAAGATGACCAGTTCATAAGAGGGCTGTTGATTCATTGCATGCCCTCGGGAACCCAACCTTCTGCGGAGACCTCGACCACATGTCGGTCGCTAACTTCGAAGCGATGCACCAGGACCCCATCAACGTCGATTATCGCGATGTCAAAAGCGGGCGCATCCTCGACGAAGTCCGCGTCTCTCCGCGTGAAATGTGGAATGATCTGATGCGCCACGCCGCGGTTTGCACTGAAAGGGATGCCGCTCCAGGTGCCGCCAACATCGACATGCACATGGCCGTGGAAAATGTGCCGCACATTGCCGGCGCTGACAATCGCCTGCATGATCGGGCGCCAATTCTCGGTGCTCCAGGGTTCGAAATGCGGCAGGCCGATCGGCTGCAGCGGATGATGGACGAAGAGGTAGGCCCGCACATCCGACGCCTCGGCCACCCGGGCCAGCAGCCACTCGAGCCGACCATCGTCCAAGGAGCCATGACCGAAACCTTCCACCAATGTGTCGAGAAAAATGAGGCGCCCGGCAGATCCGTCGTGAACCGACTGGATAAAGCCGTTCTCATCGCGCGGCTCTCCAGGAAACGCCCGAACAAAATTCTCGCGGCTGTCGTGATTGCCGAGCAGAAGGCGGGCGGGCACGCGCAGTTCCTGCAGCACCTCGCGAAGTAGGACATAGGAAGCGAAATCTCCCTCGTCAGTGAGATCGCCAGTCACGACGCAAAGCTCGGCGTCGGCGTGATCGCGGTTGATGCGCTCAATGGTCTTGCGAAGCCGTTGGGCAGGATCGAAGCCGAAGAGCATGGCGCCTAACGGCACAAGATGGGGGTCGGTCAGATGAATGAGTTTCATGGATAATCCCGAAAAAGGGAGGGATGCCGCACAGGAGCGTGCAGCGTCTCGGACGAGGCGATCAGTTCGTTTTCGGCAGGAGTGCGCGAACCTCGGACACCATGTCTGCGAGAGCGGCTTCCGGTTCCTTGGATCCAAGCGCAATAGCCGTCATCTCGTCGCGGAGGACCTCCCCGATCTGCACGCCGTTATCACCAGGCCAGGAGAACCACGGGCGGGCGCGGGGCGTCTGAAGCACGCTGGTGTACCAGTTCGGGTGCTTATCGTAGAAGCCGGCGAGATGATCCTTGTCGAGGGCAAGCGTGTTGGTCGGCATATAACCAGTATTCAGCACGACAATGCTCTGGCCTTCAGGACTTGTGGTGAACTTGACGTAGTCCCAGGCGGCGGCGCGCTTGGCGGGATCGTCGGTAAGGATTATCGCAACCATGC
>NZ_RZSX01000553.1:0-4353 GCF_004023105.1 Mesorhizobium sp. M5C.F.Ca.IN.020.32.2.1
GATCTACACTGCACTGTCCACCCCTGGACCGGAAGGGAGCAACGGTTTCGCTCCTTTTGGCAACGAGGGAAAGGAGATGTTCCATGTTCGAGAACAGTATGTGGTTGATCGTCGTTGCTGGCGGCCCGCTACTGCTAGCAATCGTGATCGCTTACGCACTCCTCACGTGGCGCCGTCGGGGGCCTGCAGAGCGCAGAGAAAGCGATCGGGCCACTGAGCGACTGTATCGCGAGGAAAAGGACCGGCCGGGCCGAGGCAGCTGAGAACCGTATCGAGAGCTCAGACTTTTGTCTTGCTGCTGCTAAACTCCAACACTTCGGGCCAAAGCGCCTGGATCTGCTTCGGCAACGCGTCTCGCACCTTGACCAACTGGCCGAAGTCGACATGCCTGGCGAGACCTTTGAACACGGATCTCGTCGCATCCTCGGGATTCAAGGGTCGAGTGGATTTCATCTCCTCGGCCACCCGCTGCAGGAAGTCCTCCAATGAACGGCTGCTGGTCGGCAGATCACGCGGCCGATACCGATCATAGTAGGCTCCACGCACGAGAAGCGGCAGCCCCGCCCCCAAATTGGCAGCCAGTTCGATCTGCAGCAAATCCCGCAAGGTGCGTCAAACAGCTCCCAGCATATGCCAGGCAACGCGCCTATCGGGCCCGTAATCGGCCATGATCTCGTCCAGCCAGATGTTTGTCGTCTGCAGGGTTTTTGTCAAAAACTTCCAAGCCGGTCGCGCTCATCGTCGCCTGCTTTTGCATGACAATCCCAAGGCTCGCCCCCAACATTCGCCCTAACGCCAACTATGACGGGCAAACGGGGATCGAACGCAATTGTTTCGTCACTCGTTGAAAATTGCCCAAATAGCCACGGCGAATGCAGCTAGTTCGAAAGCTCAGTTGCCCGGAACCTTCCGCCCCTCTCGCCGGTTTACGGCGGAGGGGTTGGAAATGGGTCAATATTTCAGCCTGTCCGCTGCGTCATTATCGCTGGCGAGCGGCTTTGCCGGAGCCCGGTCGGTACTTGAGCCCGCGGGAGCGGAAGCGCAGCAGACAGCCATACTGTTTTGGATAATGCTAAGTGGCGGCGCCGTCATCTGGCTGGGCGTGGTTGGCGTGCTTCTTCATTCAGCCCTATTCAACCGCCGCAGGCTGGCCGAAAAGTCTGCCAGCAGGATCATCCTTTGGGGCGGCGTGGTCTTCCCGTCGGTCACGCTTTGTGTCCTGCTCGCCTATGCACTGTGGCTGATGCCTGGCCTTCGGCCCTTCGCCCAGGCGGGCGCCGCCGGCCTGCGGATTGAAATCACCGGCAGGCAGTTCTGGTGGGAAGTTGTCTACCGCCCAGCTCAGGGACCGCCGGTCGCGTCCGCCAACGAGGTCAGGCTGCCGGTCGGCGAGCGCGTCGAATTCACCCTGAAAAGCGCCGATGTGATCCATTCCTTCTGGATCCCACCGCTCGGCGGCAAGATGGACATGATCCCCGGTCGCACCAACAGGCTTTCGCTTATGGCTACGAAACCCGGCATCTTCCGCGGGCCCTGTGCGGAATATTGCGGCACGTCTCACGCGCTGATGGCGTTCTCGGCCGTGGCGATGGAGCCCGAAGCATTCCGGTCCTGGCTCGCCGCCCAGGCAATTCCCGCGGAAGGCGCCGGCGCGAGCGGCGGCGCGCTGTTTCTGCGCCATGGCTGCGGGTCCTGCCATTTCGTCGCGGGCACCGATGCGCGCGGCCTGATCGGCCCGGATCTTTCGCATCTCGGTTCCCGCGCCACCGTCGGAGCCGGCATCCTGCCCAACACCGAAGACGCCGTCGCCCGCTTCATCGCCCGGTCCGAACTAATCAAGCCCGGCTCCAGGATGCCGGCCTTCGACATGTTGCCGCCGGACGACATTCGCGCCATCGCCGCCTGGCTGAGAGGCCTGCAATGAGCGCTGCGATCAAGAAGCGCTCGCCGGAGGAATACAAGGCGCAGGAGGAGCGGCTGCGCGCCGTCTGGGCCAATCCGGCCGGCTGGCGCTACTGGACCTCGGTGAACAATTTCCAGATCGGCCTCTGGTACGGCTCGGCGGCTTTCGCCTTCATGCTGTTCGCCGGCGCGCTCGCGCTGCTGATGCGCCTGCAGCTCGCCGTGCCCGACAACGACTTCCTGTCGGCCGACTTCTTCAACCAGGCTTTCACCCTGCACGGTACGGTGATGATGTTCCTGTTCGCGGTGCCGATCTTCGAGGCAGTCGCGATCTTCCTCCTTCCGCCGATGCTGGGCGCGCGCGAGATGCCGTTTCCGCGCCTGGGGGCGTTCAGTTTTTGGAGCTTTTTCCTCGGCGGTATCTTCGTCTGCGGCTCCATCTTCTTCAGCGCGGCGCCGTCGGCAGGCTGGTTCATGTATCCGCCGCTCGCCACCGACAAGGAGTTCTCCGGCATCGGCGCCGACATCTGGCTGCTCGGCCTTTCCTTCATCGAAGTCGCCTCGATCGCGGCCGCCGTCGAGCTCATCGTCGGCATCATGAAATGCCGCGCGCCGGGCATGCGCATCAACCTGATGCCGCTCTTCGCCTGGTACCTGTTGATCGTTGCTGGAATGATCCTGTTCGCCTTCCCGCCGCTGATCGCCGGCGACCTCCTGTTCGAGATGGAACGGATGTTCGATTGGCCGTTCTTCGACGCAGCGCGCGGCGGCGACCCGCTGCTGTGGCAGCATCTGTTCTGGATATTCGGCCATCCGGAAGTCTACATCATCTTCCTACCGGCTATCGCGCTGATGGCGATGATCGTGCCGACTTTTTCCCAGCGTCCAATCGTCGGTTATTCCTGGATCGTGCTCGCGGCAGTGGGAACGGGATTCCTTTCTTTCGGCCTGTGGGTACACCACATGTTTGCGACAGGCCTGCCGCAGATCTCCCTGGCCTTCTTCTCGGCGGCCTCCGAGGCGGTGGCGATCCCGACGGGCGTGCAGATCTTCGTCTTTATCGCCACCATGCTGGCCGGCCGGGTGATCTTCTCGACTCCGATGCTGTTCGGCACCGGAGGACTTGCCATCTTCGTCATTGGCGGACTGACGGGCGTGATGGTGGCGCTCGCACCCTTCGACTGGCAGGCGCACGACACGTACTTTGTCGTCGCGCACCTCCATTATGTGCTGATCGGCGGCATGCTTTTCCCGGTCGTGGCCGGGCTCTACTACTATTACCCGCTGATCGACGCGAAGAAGCTCTCCGACCGTCTGGGACGGCTCGCCTTCTGGCTGATGTTCTGCGGCTTCAACATCGGCTTCTTCCCCATGCATCTGAGCGGCCTGCGCGGCATGCCCCGGCGTGTCTTCACCTATCCGGCCGAAATCGGCTGGGATTGGCTGAACCTGATCTCGACGGCCGGAGCCTTCATTTTCGCCGCGGGCGTGCTGGTGGTTGTCTTCGACGTGCTCAGGCCGAAGCACCGGGAGCCGCGCGACGAACTCAACCCGTGGAATGCTGGCACCCTGGAATGGATTTCCGAGCCGGAGGAGGACTGGGGCGTCCGCTCGATACCCATCGTGCGCAGCCGCTATCCCCTCTGGGACCAGAAGGATCTTGCGCGCGAGGTCAATGAAGGCCGCTGTTACCTGCCCGACGCGGAAGAGGGACGGCGCGAGGGACTAGTCACCTCCGTGCTCGACGCCGACCCCATCCAGGTGCTGCGCGTCGGCGGCAGTTCCCATGTCACCATCGTCTCGGCCCTTTCGCTCGGAGCCGCCTTCATCGCGCTTACCTTCCACTGGTGGATCGCGACGGCGATGGCCGCAATCACCTGCTTTTGCGCCGTCATCTACTGGCTCTGGACGGGCACTGGCGAAATCCCCGACAAGCCGGAAAAGGATGTCGGCCTGGGCCTCAGCCTGCCGCTTTATGCCTCCGGCCCCGATTCGGTCGGCTGGTGGGCGATGTTCATCATCATGGTGGGCGACGGCACCGCCTTCGCCAGCCTCGTCTTCGGCTATTTCTTTTACTGGACGATCCATGCCGACTTCACCGCGGGGATTGCCGGGCCTGATGCGATCTGGTCGCTGCTGGCTGCCGTCCTGTTCGCTGCAGCGTGGGGCCTGATGGTGGCGGCCCGCATGTTCAACAGGCGCGGCGCCACGGCCACTGTGCGCGGCTTGCTGGTTGCGTGCCTGCTGACCACCGTTGCCGCGTCCGCCGCAGGCTTGGCCGCGCCGTGGTCTCCCGGCATGGACCCAACGCGCCACGTCTATCCTGCAATCGTGTGGATCCTCGTGATCTGGGTGCTCGCTCATGCCGCGCTCGGCACGGTAATGCAGGCCTATTGCCTGGCCCGCTCTTTGGCCGGCCGACTGACGCCGAAGCATGACATGGATCTAAGC
>NZ_RZSX01000554.1:0-4349 GCF_004023105.1 Mesorhizobium sp. M5C.F.Ca.IN.020.32.2.1
ACATCGAGCCCCTCGGCCTCGACCAGATGGCGCGCGCCGGTATCGCCTTCGAGATGAGCGATCGCCGCAAACAGCGAGCGCGGCAGCAGCACCGGGTTGCCTCGCTTACCCTCATGCGAGGCGCGTACGACCGATTGGCCCTCGGACTTGCGGAATGCGTCAATCAGCCTGTCGAGGTCGGCCGACGAGACGCCAGGCATGTCGCCGAGCATGATCATGGCGCCGGCGGCATCGCCGGCAACCCGGGCGATGCCGGCCTTCAGCGACGAAGACAGGCCCTCGGTGAAATCCGGATTACCGGCGAAGGTCACATCCAGGCCCGACAATGCGGCGTGTACGCGTTCGCGCTGATGGCCGGTGACAACGATGATGCCCGAAGCTTTCGAACCGAGCGCGCGCTCGGCGGTGCGGCGCACCAGCGGCTTGCCGTCGAACAGCGCCAGCAGCTTGTTCGGGCCGCCCATGCGGCTGGAGCGACCGGCGGCCAGCAGCACGACATCGACTTTCAACTCGGCCCTGGCCGGCAGCGGCTCGCGCGGCTGAGGCCGCGTCGGGATTTCCATCAACAGACCGCCGACACCCATGCCGGCAATATCCTTGGCCGTCACGTCGAGACCGGCAATCAACCTGTCGAGAACCCAGTCGAAGCCGTTCTCCTTGGGGCTGCGCGCGCAGCCGGGCGCACCGATGACGTGCTTGCCGCCAAGTGTGCCGAGCACCAGCAGATTACCGGGATCGACCGGCATGCCGGCGCGGACGACGATGCCGCCGGCCTTCTCGATCGCCGCCGGGACGACGTCGCCAAAATCGCTCATCGCCGAAGCGCCGAAGATCACCACCATGTCGTTGTCGCGCGCCAGCGAGGCCGCAGCTTCCGCAACGGGACCAACTTCATGCGGCGTGCGGCGCTCCGCCGCCAGCCGGCCGCCCGAGCGCGCCAGGCGGGCTTCGGTGACACGCAACGTCTTGTCGAGCACGTTCGGCTTGATACCGGGCAGAACCGTCTGGATGACGCCGACACGCACCGGCTGATAGGCATTGACAGCGAAGATCTCGCTGCCGGCGCAGATCCTTGCCACCGCATCGACCAGCACGGAGCCGACCGCGAAGGGAATGATCTTCACGGTCGCCACCATCTGGCCCTTTTCGACCGGTGCGTGCTGCGCCAGCGTGGCGATGGTGATGGTCGGGTCGACGGCGTTGATGGCGTCGATCTTCGCCGCGTCGACAGTGAAGATGCCGCCCGCCTCGGCGTGCAGGTTGACCCGGCCGGTGGCGGCGGGCTTGGCCTCGATGTTGCGATGGATCATGCTTTCGGCGATCTTTTCGGCGGCAGCGTCCTCGCTCAAATCGTCGGGAGCAAGAACAGCCGCGACAACCTCCGAAATCCCTGCCGCCTTGAGCAAAGATACATCATCGGCGCTCAGCCGATGCGCCTTGCGGAAACGCCGTTCTCCGACCGTGGTGGCATGCGCCAGCACCGCGCCCTCGGCCGAGTCGATCGGGATCGGGCCGAATTTCACGCCGCCGCGTCCGTAGAGCGCCGCGCGTCCTCTTGGACGCGCAAAGGACGCTCTACTACTTTGAATCTACGCATCGTGCTTCTCCAAAATCGATTCCGATCTTTGGGCCGATGCGGAGGCTTCGAGGCCACGCGAGCGAAAGGCCTGGATCGCCTGCGCCAGCACCGCGACGGCGATCTCGGCCGGGCTCGCTGCGCCGATGTCGAGGCCGATCGGCGCGTGGATGCGGGCGATCTGGTCGGCGGTCGCGCCCAATGCCAGCAGGCGCTCGACGCGCTTCGCATGGGTCTTGCGGCTGCCGAGCGCCCCGACATAGAAGCAGTTGGCGTCGAGCGCCGCCTTCAGCGCGAAGTCATCGATCTTCGGGTCATGGGTGACGGCTGCCAACGCCGTATAGCTGTCGAGCGGCTGGCGCTTCAGAACATCCTCGGGCCATTCGGCATGCAGTGCGACATCGGGAAAGCGGCCTGCGGTGGCAAAGGCCGTGCGCGGATCGACGATCTCGACGGGAAAGCCGGCGATCTTGGCCATCGGCGCCAGTGCCTGGCTGATATGAACGGCGCCGATCACCAACAGGCGCGGCTGCGGCAGATAGGCGTTAAGGAAGAAAGTTCGCCCCTCCGCCTCGACCGACCCGGAACTGCCTGATCGAAACGCCTTCGCGATCGCAGCGCCCAGATCGCCGGCGACCTGGTCGCCCTCGCGCACGATGCGGTCGCGGCCGTCGCCGAGATCGGTGACCAGGATCGCCGCGCGGCGGGCGCGGCGTTCGGCGTTCAGCGTCTTCAGCGCATAAGGATCCATCGTGCCCGGCCTAACCCAACCGCTCGACATAGACTTTGATGCGGCCTCCGCAGGACAAGCCAACCTGCCAGGCGGTCTCATCGGCGACACCGAACTCCAGCATCTTTGCCTTGCCGCTGTCGATGACATCGATTGCTTCGGTGACCACCGCGCCTTCGACGCAGCCGCCAGAGACGGAGCCGTGGAAATTGCCTTCCGCGTCTATGACAAGATGGCTGCCGACGGGACGCGGCGCCGAGCCCCAGGTTTCGACCACGGTGGCAATGGCGACATCCTTGCCGTCCTTCATCCAGCCTTCGGCGATGATCAGGGGATCGCGCGCCTCATCGAGATAGATACTATTTTCCATCACCGTTTCTCCCGGAGAAAACATATGGCTATGCGGCGCTTCACGCGCCACCTTCAATCCATCTGCGTGGGTCGACCAAGCGCGTCGAATTCTTGTCCAGCGACTCGCAGAGATCAGTGAGCGCATCGAGATTGTGTACCGAGCGGAACTCGTCGACATGCGGCAGCATCGCCTTGACACCGCGGGCACGGGCCTCGAAACCGTCGAAGCGCAGCAGCGGGTTCAGCCAGATCAACCGCCGGCAGGATTTGTGCAGGCGCTCCATTTCCTCCGACAGGCCGGCGATGTCGTCGCGCTCCAGCCCGTCGGTGATCAGCAGCACCACCGCGCCCTGGCCCAGCACGCGCCGCGACCACAGCCGGTTGAATTCGGCCAGCGTATCGCCGATGCGGGTGCCGCCCGACCAGTCCATCACCGCAGCCGAGCAATCGGCGAGTGCTGCGTCAGGATCGCGATGGCGCATCTGCCGCGTCAGATTTGTCAGCCTGGTGCCGAAGACAAAGGCATGCACGCGTCGGCGCTTTTCGGTCAGCGCATGCAGGAAATGCAGAAAGATGCGCGTGTACTGGCTCATCGAACCGGAAATATCGGCAAGCACGACCAGCGGCGGGTGAACCTCGCGCGGTGACCGGAATCTTGGCAGGATCAGTTCGCCGCCTGTCCGCGCGGCCGAGCGCATCATGGCGCGCGGATCGATACGTCGGCCATGCGCGTCGGATTTGAAACGCCGTGTCCTGACCATGTCGAAGGGCAGCCGCAACGCGGTAATCGCCTTCTTGGCGTCGGCCATCTCGGCGGCGTTCATCTGGGCAAAGTCCTTGCCCCTCAGCACCTCGTTGCCGGAACATGTGAAGCGGGCGTCGACCTCGATCTCGGGGATTTCTTGCGCCGGTTGGTTCTTCTGGTGGCCCTCGAACATTGCCTGGCTGACGCGGTTTTCCGCAGCGCGCGGCTTCTGCTTCTCTCTGATATCAGGCGCCACCGGAGAAAAAATCGCCAGCATCTTTTCGATCAGCTCGTGCGATTTCCAGAACAGCCGGAACGTCTCGTCAAAGGTTTGGTGGTCCTCGTGCCGCGAGACGAGGACAGCGTGCAGCGTCCAGTAGAAATCGTCGCGGGAACCGATGCCGGCGGCCAGCACCGCCTCGATCGCGTCCTTGACCGAGGCCGGGCCGACCCGCATGCCGGCCTTGCGCAAGGTTCGGGCGAAATACACGATGTTGTCGGCGATTCGCCCGTCCGGCCTGGCCTCTTTCGGTTCGCGACGCGGCGTTGCCATCGCCCTACTCCGCCGCCGAAAGCTCGGCCTTCACCTCGTTGAGGATGCGCCGGCCTTCGCCCCGTGCTACACGGGCAATGTCGTCCTGGTATTTCAACAGCACGCCGATCGTGTCGGAAACGGTTTCCGGATCGAGCGCCACCCTGTCGAGTTCGGTCAGCGCGCCGGCCCAGTCGATGGTCTCGGCAACCCCCGGCACCTTGAACAGCTTGATCTGGCGCAGCTTCTGGATGAACGAAACCACCTCTGCCGACAGCCGGCTGTTGGCCTGCGGTACTTTCCTACGCACGATCTCCAGTTCGCGCTCGGCATTCGGATAATCGACCCAGTGATAGAGGCAGCGCCGCTTCAGCGCGTCGTGGATCTCGCGGGTGCGGTTCGTGGTGATGATGAC
>NZ_RZSX01000555.1:0-4335 GCF_004023105.1 Mesorhizobium sp. M5C.F.Ca.IN.020.32.2.1
GCTTCTGCCCGCCCGACAGTTGCTCCGGCTTGCGGTCGGCGAAAGGAATGAGCTCGGTCGTCGCCAGGATGGCGTCGACGCGGGAGCGGATTTCCTTTGCCGGCAAGCGTTCCATTTCGAGGCCGTAGGAGACGTTGGCCCTGACGCTCATATGCGGAAACAGCGCATAAGACTGGAACATCAGATTGACCGGCCGCTTGTTGGGCGGCGTCCTGGCGATGTCGTGCCCGTCGAGCAGGATGCGCCCGTCATTGGGCGTCTCGAAGCCGGCCAACATGCGCAGCAGCGTGGTCTTGCCGCAGCCCGACGGCCCGAGCAGGGCGAAGAACTCGTTCTCACGGATATCGAGCGAAATGCGGTCGACGGCGGTCACCCGGCCGAAATTCTTCGACACCTTGTCGATCGCCAGCAGCGTGCGGGGTTCGTTCATTGGCCGATCATCCCGCGGTTGAGCCGCTGCGACAGGGTTAGCGCGGTGATGCTGACCGCCATGACGATGGTCGCCAATGCGTTTATCTCTGGGGTGATGCCGAAGCGGATCATCGAATAGATCTGCATCGGCAGCGTGGTCGAGGCGCGGCCGGCACCTGATGTGAAGAAGGCGATGATGAACTCGTCGACCGAAAGCGTGAAGGCGAGCAGCGCACCGGCGACGACCGCCGGCAGGATGACCGGCAATGTCACCCGCCTGAAGGTGGTGAGCGCGGCGGCGCCGAGATCGGCGGAAGCCTCGACGATCGACCAGTCGAAGCTCTTCAGCCGCGCGCGCACCACCGAACAGACGAAGGCGAGGTTGAAGACGACATGGGCGAGGATGATGGTGTGCAGGCCCAGGGTGAAATCGAGCAAAGAGAAGAAGCTGAGCAGCGCGATCGCCAGCACGATGTCGGGAATGATCATCGGCGCAAAGATCAGCGCCTCGAGGCCGCTCCCATATTGCCGGCGTATTTCGACACCGATCGCCAGCAGCGTGCCGAGCAAGGTGGCGATTGCCGTCGAGACGAGCGCCACGATCAGCGTGTTGAGGGCAGCGGAAAGGATCGCGGCGTTTCCGACCAACGAGGCATACCATTTCAGTGAAAAGCCCGACCAGACGGTCGGCAGCCCGCCTTGGTTGAAAGACAGCGCCACCAGCACCGAGATCGGGATGTAGAGAAAGGCAAAGACCAGCGAAAGCACAAGCCAGAGCGTGCGCCGCGTGGCGGGGGAGCGCTCAGCCATCGGCGCCTCCTTTCGCCTCGGCGGCACGGCCTGCGGCGCGATCCGCAGCCAGGGCCTGCGCCGTCAGCACTAGCAGCATTATGGCGATCAGCGCCATGGCAAGTGCGGCGCCGAAGGGCCAGTCATTGGCGGTCAGGAACTGGTCGTAGACGAGATTGCCGATCATCTGGAAGCGGCCGCCGCCGAGCAGCGCCGGCGTGACGAAATTGCCGATCGACAGCACGAAGACGAACACCGCCCCGGCGGCGATGCCCGGCACCGTCAACGGCAGGATGACCCGGCGAAATGTGGTCATCGCCGAAGCGCCGAGGTCGCGTGAGGCCTCGGCGAGCTCCGGATTGAGCCGCGACAGCGGCGCGTAGCAGGCCAGGATAACGAAGGGCAGATAATTGTAAACCAGACCGGCGATGACGGCGCCTTCGCTGTACAGCATCGACGGCGGCTCGCCGGTGTAGCCAAGCCAGCGCAAGAGCTGCGTGATCAGGCCCTCGCGGTTGAGCAGCACGATCCAGGCGTAGGTGCGGATCAGGTAGTTGGACCAGAAAGGCAGGACGGCGAAGAACAGGAATACCGGCTGCCACCGGCGTGGTGCCGCCGCGATCGCATAGGCGGCGGCATAGCCGATCACCACCGCGATCAGCGTTGCCGTGCCGGCGATGCGTGCCGAATTGAGGAAGATGCCGGCATAGAGCGGGTCGAACACCAGCCCGAAATTCTCCAGCGTGAAGGTGTATTCAATGCCGCCATAGATGCCGCGCCGGAAGAAGGCGAGCGCCAGCACCAGAGCGCATGGCACCACCATCAAGGCGATGAGCCAGGCCAGCGCCGGCGCCATCAGCAAGGAGGAGCGAAATCTGGTTTGGGACACGATTGCGATACCGCACTCAGCGGCCGGCGGCGGAGGCCCGCCGTCGACCGCGATCTCTGACCTTGATACTAGTTACTGCGCGGCCTTGATCTCGCTGACGATCTTCGAATAGTCGCGCTGGGCGTCGCCGACGTCGCGCAACTGCTCGAACTTGACCAGCTCGGCCACCGGCATGCTCATATTGGGGAACTTGGCGAGGAAATCCGCAGGCAGACTTTCCATAGCCGGCTTGTTCGGCACCTTGTAGTCGATGTTCTGCGCCGCCCAGGCGTGGTTCTTGGCGTCCAGCATGAAGTTGATGAACTGGAAGGCGGCGTCCTTGTTGGCCGAAGCCTTCATCACCACCATCGTGTCGACCCACAGATCCGAGCCCTCTTTGGGGATGACGTATTTGATCTCAGGCTTCTCGGCGATGCCGTAATTGCACCAGCCGTCCCATGCCTGCACCAACAACGCCTCGCCGGAGACCAGCTTCGAGTAGAAGGTGGTGTCGTCATAGGCGAGCAAGGTCTTCTTGGCCGAGATCAGCAGGTCCTTGACCTCGGCGAGCTTGGCCGGATCGGTCTCGTTGACCGAATAGCCCTTGGCGAGTTGGCCCGCGGCGAGCAGCCAGCGGTCGGTCGCCAGCATAGTGGTCTTGCCCGTGAGGTCGTCGGAGGGGGCGAGAAGATCGTTCCAGCTGGCCGGCTCGGTCTTGACCAGATCCGAGCGGTAGCAGAGGCCGGTGGTGCCCCAAGTGTAAGGCACGGAGAAATTGTTGCCGGCATCGTGCGGCAGCTTCGTCGCCTCGGGATAGAGATTTGCAAGGTTGGGGATCTTCGCGTGGTCGATCGCCTCTATCAGGCCGAGCTTGTTCAGCACTTCGGCAAAGGGCGAGGAGACGAAGACCACGTCATAGCCCTTGCCGCCCGAAGCCACGAGCTTGCCCATGATCTCCTCATTGGTGGCGTGAACCACGACTTCGCCGGAAACGCCGGTTGCGGCCTTGAAGGCGGCCATGGCATCCGGCGCCATGTAGCCGTCCCAGTTGGAAATGACGAGGTCGGCAGCGGCCGCCGGCGCCGACAGCGCCAGGGCGAGACCAAGCGCGACCGAAGATATCTTTAACGGATGGCGCAGGCGGGTTGAGGCGGTCATTACAGACTCCCATTCTGGTTGATCGTCGAATTCAATCAATCGTCGGACCAGCGCTTGCGACCCATGCCGCCGCTTCGATCCTGTTCCCCGGTCTTTTTGTTGCCGTTTGACCTCACAGTACTATTGCAGAAAAAAGTACGTCAATCCATAATTTGGCACGTCGCTGCGAAATCGCCGAACGCGCTATAAGCGCGCTCGGTCAGGCCGTAGCGGTCAAGCCGTTCGTGAGAAATCGCCATGCAAGCCGCCGCCCGACGACCGCGCACCAACCATCTCGATCTCGCTCAGCGCATTCTCGATGTGGCCCGGCAGCGCGGCTTCGAGGCCGGCGCTCATTTCCCGGAACAGCAGATCGCCTCGCTGTGCAACGTATCTCGAACCCCGGTGCGCGCCGCTTTGCGCCTGCTCACCGAAAGGGGTGTCGTGCGCTGGGAGGCTGAATCGGGCTATCGGCTGGCCGTCGACCTCACCAACCAGGCGACCGTTTCAGCCGACCTGCCGAGCGCCGAGGAAGACGAGCTCGCGGAGATGATCCTGCGCGATCGGTCGGCGCGCCGGCTGGATCAAACGGTGACCATCGGCGCGCTGATGCGGCGCTATGGTGCCGAACGAAAGACGGTACTAAAATCGCTAAAGAAACTGACGGAGGAAAATCTTCTGGACCGTGCACCGGGGCAGGCCTGGCTGTTCAGGCGGGTGCCTGACGATCCGGAGGCACAAGGGGAAAGCTATGAGTTCCGCCTGCTGCTGGAACCCGCCGCCATTCTGGCGCCCGGCTTTCGGCTGGACGGGACGCGCGCGGCTGCCTTGCGCCAGGGCATGGAAGCGCTGCTGGCGCTGCCCGATGCCGCATTCGATATCAGAGAGTTCCAGCGGCTGGACATCGATTTTCACGGAATGATCGCCGACGGCGCCGCCAACCGGTTCGTCACCGACGCGCTGTCCGACCATCTCAGGCTGCGCCGGCTTCCGGGAACCTATGCCGGCGTCAACGTCTTCCGGCTGAAGCAATCGCTGCGCGAGCACCTGACCATACTCGACCAATTGGAAAGCCGGCAGTATGAGGTTGCAGCCGATCTGCTTCGCGTCCACCTGCGGCTCTCCCGCAG
>NZ_RZSX01000556.1:0-4334 GCF_004023105.1 Mesorhizobium sp. M5C.F.Ca.IN.020.32.2.1
ATCTCCTGTCGTCATGAGAATGCTGCCGCAGCCGCCTGACCTTGCTGGGGCCGTCGGCGAATGGTCCGACGCGGAACTTTTTCGCATCGTCAAACACGGCGTGCGCTTCACCGGCATGCCGGCCTGGCCGACGCAGGAACGCGACGACGAGGTCTGGGCGATGGTAGCCTTCCTGCGCGAACTGCCGTGGATGGACGAAGCCACCTACCGTGACCTCGCCTATGGAGCAACGCTTGCGCCTCCTGAAGGCGCTGCCGCAACCCTACGGCAGGCGCTCGCGGATTGCGGCCGCTGCCACGGTGGGGACGGTCTCGGGCGCGGTCCTGCGATCCCCGTTCTCGCCGGGCAGAGCGAGGCCTATCTCCTAGAAAGCCTGCGTGCCTATGCCGAGGAAGGTCGGGCAAGCGGCTTGATGAGCCTGCCCGCCATTGCGGCAGGGCCTCAATCCTGGCCGGATCTGGCCAAGCATTTCGCCGCCCTGCCGACGAGGCACCCCGGGGGCGAGGGCGATCCAGCACTTGTCCGGCGCGGCAGGGAAATCGCCGAGAGGGGTATCAAGGAGGCCGGCGTGCCAGTCTGTCTCGGCTGTCACGGACGACAGGACCGCAGCCCGCTCTATCCCTCCATCGCCGGCCAGCCCGAGCGCTATATCGAGGCGCAGCTTGGGCTGTTCAGGGCGGGAAAGCGGGGTGGAACGCGCTTCGGCCATCTCATGGCCAATGCCGCGAAGGGTCTCACGGACGACGACGTCCGCGCGCTTGCGGCCTACTTCGCCCTATCCGCCGCTCCATCCGCAACCGGAACGCGATAAGCGCGTTTGCGTTCTTTCACATTTTCGAGGTTCTGGTGAAAAAGTTGCTTGCCGCCCTTCTCATGCTGATCGTTCTTTTCGTCGTCGCCGGCGGAGCGGTCTTCTTCCTGTCGCGCGAAGAGGCGACGGTTCCGATCGCGGAGACCTATGGCCCCAACCCGACCCTGCCGGAGCCGAATCCGACTTGGCTGCCGACCGTCCATGTCGCCAAGGCCGCGCCATGGCCGCAGGGCACGAAGCCGACGGCGGCCCAGGGATTTGCAGTAAACGAGTTTGCCGGCGGGCTCGACCATCCGCGCTGGCTATACGTGCTGCCAAACGGCGACGTGCTGGTGGCCGAGAGCAATGCCCCGCCCAAGCCGGACGAGGGCTTCAGAATACGCAGCATACGCAGCTTCTTCATAGAGAGCTTACGCAGCATACGCCGCTTCTTCACAAACCTCTTCCAGAGCCAGGCCGGCGCGCAAACGTCTAGCGCCAATCGCATCTCGTTGCTGCGCGATCAGGATGGCGACGGGGTGGCGGAAACCAAAACGGCCTTCCTCACCGGGCTGTTCTCGCCATTCGGCATGACGCTACTTAACGGCAAGCTCTACGTCGCCAACGCCAATGCAATTGTGGCCTTTCCCTACCAGGAGGGTGCGACCGAGATCACCGCACCGGCGGAGAAGATCGTCGACCTGCCTGCGGGGAGGAACCACCACTGGACCAAGGACATGACCGCCTCGCAGGACGGCACGAAGCTCTATGCGACGGTCGGATCCAATTCCAATGTCGGCGAGAACGGCTTGGGGGAAGAGGAGAACCGCGCGGCAGTGCTGGAGATCGATCTCGCTTCGAAGCAGTCGCGTCTCTTCGCCTCCGGGCTGCGCAATCCGAACGGCCTGTCCTGGAATCCGGAAAGCGGCGAACTCTGGGTCGCCGTCAACGAGCGCGACGAGATCGGCAGCGACCTCGTGCCGGACTACATGACTTCGGTGAAGGATGGCGGCTTCTACGGCTGGCCTTACAGCTACTACGGCCAGCATGTCGATAATCGCGTCAAGCCGCAGCGGCCCGACCTCGTCGCCCAGGCGATCAAGCCGGACTATGCGCTCGGGGCGCACACGGCTTCATTGGGACTGACCTTCAACACGGGCGACCTGTTCGGTCCTCAATACAGGAATGGCGCGTTCGTCGGCCAGCATGGCTCGTGGAATCGCAAGCCGCGCAGCGGCTACAAGGTGATTTTCGTGCCGTTTACCGGCGGCAAGCCGTCAGGCCCGCCTCAGGACATCCTCACCGGCTTCCTGAGCGAGGACGACAAGGCCTTTGGCCGTCCTGTGGGAGTGGCGATAGACCGTCGCGGCGCCCTGCTGGTGGCGGATGATGTCGGCAACAAGGTCTGGCGGGTCGTTCCATCTCAGACGCAATCGGCACTTTGAGCGGTTCGTGCTACCGGCGACCCGACGAGGGAAGCGATACGACACCACTTGCCATTGCCTGTCGGACACGGTGTTCCGGGCGCCGATCAAGCCGAAAATCAAGCTGTCGGCACCAGTCCGCGCCCGCGTACATGCCGGACCCTCTGGCGCATACGATCGGCAAGAGAAGCGAGCGAGCCTTGCGCCGTGCGCGTCCCAAGAACGGATTGCAGGACAACGCCCTGCGTTGCGAATTTGTGCTTGAACGACTCTGCGCCGCACAGGAAATCGACTGTGCGCAAGCCGTGATCGATCGACCACCGTATGTAGTCCATCATCAGGATCATGCCGGGCGACGCCTGGCTGAAATCCGGATCGAAAGTGGTCACGAAGGCCATCATGGTGTGGTGCTGGACGAAGTTGATGGAGACTGCGACCATCGCGCCATTGCATTCAAGTACGAAAATGTGCAGCACGCCGGCGCGCGCCAGCGCCTCGACGAGTGCGGCGAGTACTGGCGCTCCCTCTTCGAAAAGTTGGGATTCACGCTTGCGCTCCACCAGCCATCTGCGCTTCAGGGCAGAGAGGCGGTCCAGTACCGGCTGCAGCGGCTCGTCTGGCGCAAGCAGGCGAAATTTCATTTTCCCGGCTTCTTCCAGCGTATTGACGCCGCGCCGATAGTTCTGCCGCGTCTTTTTCGATTGCTCCGCGAACCACGCGGCTCCGCTCTCCCATTGTCCGGCGACGCGATAGCTGACTTCCTCTCTGTGATTGGGGCGAAGCCTGATCCCGCCAGAGGTATCCGGAGTGAAAATTCTGCGGACCGCCGCACCCGGCAATAGATGATTGAGAAAGGCAATATCGAAGCCACCGGCTTCACAGATCCGGGCCCATACGTCCTGCAGCGCCGATGAAGAGCATTCCGGAGCAACGAGAATATCCCCGTAATCGGTATAGCTGCCGGCCGCCCATTCGAGAAACCGCAGGCCTTTGCGCTTGCCGATCGCCATGGGAAAGACGGCAACGAGCCTGTCACCATTCCAGACCAACCCGATCCGCAGCGCGCGCTGGTCACGGTCCGCTACGGTACTCCACCATGCCGAAATCCAGGCATGGCTCTGAAAGATCAGCCCATCAGTGCGATGCCAAAGATGCATCCAATCGGCTTCGATCGCAGCCAGGCGATCCGCCGAGCGGACAACTTCCAGGCGCTCTGCGCTCGAAGCGTCAATCGAAACAATGGTGTTCATGAAGGGGAACGATCCTGTGGCTGTGCGATGACATCGAGACGCCTCTGGAACAGTCTGGCGACATGCCCTCCCATCTTCTTGAGCGGCAGGATGTAAAGCCCAAAGAGCGATTGATAGTCGCGCACATCGCGATCTATCAGGCCAAATTTGAGGTCTTCATCCGGATCCGGGACAAACTGCGTCCCGAACAGGCGATCCCAGAACGAAAACAGCAGGCCAAAATTCTTGTCGTAGTGGCGAGGGTCGATGCTGTGGTGCACCTGGTGCCAGTGCGGACACAAGATGATGTTGTTCAACCGGCCGAAGGAAATCTTGAAATGGGTATGGCGAACAAAGTCCATCATCAGGATGTTGCGAATGACATAGACGTTGATGCCGAAGATAACGATCTCTACAGGATCGAGCGCGATCAGGCTCCAGATGCCGAAGCATATCCCCGGGATGACACCGTCCCAGATACGGTTCATCAGATCGTCCAGCGGATGAACCCGATCCTTGGTGATTCCCACCATCACCTCGGCCGAATGATGCACTTTGTGCAATTCCCATAGGAACGGGAAGTGGTGTTGGGCGACATGGTAAAGATAGTACGAAATGTCGTAGGCGATCAGCATGGTTGCGGTGAAGATGACGATCGTCACCGGTCCGGCCGGGCCGTCGATGAGCGGCGCCTGGATATCAAGGAGCCAGCCGATTGCCTGGTGCGTCCCATAGCCCACGGCGGCAACGAAGGTGACGCCGGCAGGGATGAGCAGGAAAGGCATTATCGCCCGTTTAGTGACCCAAAATAGGACATCCGCTCGCGCCGACGGATGCAGGATGACTTCCGCCGGGAAAGCGAAATCGAAAAAGTCCCTGAGGGACTTGTGC
>NZ_RZSX01000557.1:0-4333 GCF_004023105.1 Mesorhizobium sp. M5C.F.Ca.IN.020.32.2.1
ACTCTATCGTGCGCATCGCAGAATTGGAAGTCCAATTGGATTGCGCACGAGCATTTGGTGCCAAATGTTGCGAACCGTCAGCAAAGCGATATGGTGCGCGCTGGAATCAGGTGATCGCCGGCTGAACGCCTGGAGGCAGAAGGGATCGTTCTTGGTGGCGGCAATCATGATCCGGCTGGCGAACTTGCCTGTTCCCCTCAGCGTTGCGGGACGCAAAGTCCTGGTCAGCCCGCGCTTTATCCGGAGATTGTGCGCATCAGTTCTGATAGCCGCCACATCGATTGCCGCCATGGCGCCAGCCCAGGCCCAACCGAATGGCGGTTATGATCCACGAAGCTGGACTTACGATCCGGCAAGAAATGTGCTGGTCTCCCCTGCCGCTCCCGACCAGACTTCGGATGGAGAAATCCGGCCCGAGTGGTCGGCAATCCCTAGGGAGATCGTGCATTTCAGCGAGGCTCAACCGAAGGGATCGATCGTGATCAACACCACGGAGCGGCGGCTTTACTACATCCTGGGGAACGGCAGGGCACTGCGATACACGGTGGGCGTTGGAAAAGAGGGATTGGAGTGGTCCGGCCGCGCCACGATTTCGAGCAAAAAGAACTGGCCAGATTGGCGGCCGCCGGCCGAAATGCGATCCAGAGAAGCATCAAAAGGCCGCTTCCTGCCCGCGCATGTCGAGGGAGGACCGAACAATCCATTGGGCGCGCGCGCATTGTATATCGGCAACACCCTTTATCGCGTCCACGGCACCAACCAGCCATGGACCGTCGGACAGGCCAACTCCTCCGGGTGCATTCGCATGACCAACGAGGATGTCATCGATCTTTATGACCGAGTGAAGATCGGTGCCCAGATCATTGTACGGCATTGATGGTTCGTCGCACCCTCCCCGAAAGCCCGCAAATGAGTGACCTGCCGTCGTGATACCTTTCAACATCAAGCAGCTCGAAACCTTTCTCCTGGTGGCCACCTTTGGAAGCTTTCGAAAGGCGGCGGAACGCCTGAACACCACGCAGCCGGCGGTGTCCACCCGAATTGCCGGTTTGGAGGAAGCGCTTGGTGCCAAGCTGTTCGAGCGGCAGAGCAGCACGGTCAGGCTGACCGCCGAGGGACAACGGCTGCTACCACCTGCCCAACGAGTTCTGCGCGTAGCGGAGCGGCTGCAACTGATGGCCAGCTCTCTTTCAGAGACTTCAGATACGACGAGGGTGTTGAGGCTTGGGGTTGCCGAAACGATCGTGCACACTTGGCTGCCGGATTTCCTCAAGGCGCTGAAAGCAAATTATCCGCTTGTCGAGACCGATATCGTCGTCGATGCAACGACGACCCTTCGCAACGAACTCATGTCGCACCGGCTCGATCTTGCGGTGCTGATGGGCCCTGTCTTGGAGTACAGCATCGAGAATATCGATATGCCGTCGTTTCCTCTTGTTTGGGTCTGCTCGCCGCAATTGGAATTGCCCAATCGACGCAAGGTGACGCTCAACGACCTGATGCAGTTTCCAATCATCAGCTACGCGCGCACCACGCGACCCTATAGCGAACTTTACCGCAAGCTCACCGGCGAATTCGAAGAAACGCCGCGCATCTTTCCGGCCAATTCCCTGGCCGCTTCCATCAAGATGACGCTCAACGGAATTGGAATAGCCTCGCTGCCTGAGGGAGTCGTCCAAGACTATATCGCAAGCGGTAAACTGCGCGTCGTCGAATGCGAATGGCACCCGTCCGACCTGCAGTTTACCGCCTCCTACTCCTCCGAACCATCCAATCCGATTGCGGAGCGGGCGGCAAAGCTGGCCGCCTGTGTTGCGCATGCATATGCTGCGAGAACCGATAAGCTTAGGCCCGCGGTTTCTCAGCCGACGAAAGTGGCCGGCAGGTAGATGCGGTCGCCTGAGAAGATCACATCCGGGCTCAGGATATGATCCATATTGAGCACCACCGTCTCCGCCACATCCGCAGAATGGGTCTTGGCGATCAGGCGAATGCTGTCGCCATTCTGGACTTCGACCCACTGGTAGCCGTCTTTCTCCAACGTTGGATTCGTGCGGCCCTCAGGATTGCTGCTGCCCTCGGGATGAGCCTCGACATGATCGCCGGAAACCCAGCCGCTATGGATGTCGCCGTCCGGCCCAAAACCTTCGACGGGTATCCAGCTCTCTCCTGACTGATCGGTCGAAGGCTTTGCGGTCTGCTCGACGAATGTCCCGGGTTGCAGAACCGTCGCTACAGTCGAATCCTCGTCAGGCTGGGCCCGCAAATTCAGACCGTCATCGGCGACCACGACAAGTTGCGGGAAATCCTCCGGCGGGGTTTGCGGCTCATCCGGGACATCCGAAGGATCATCGGGTTGCTGGGACGATGCATCGCCATCCGGTTTTTTCGGATCGGGTGGAGGAGTCGTCTTCGCGCCCTCCCAAGGCTCTGCGAGCAGGGCGTCCAGTGAGAAAAGAAGCATCCCAACGCCGAAGGTGATGCCCAGAGTCCACCGGTCCCATGCAGCCCATTTTTTGTCGGACTTTTCCGCCGCCGCGATATCAGCATCGGTTCGCGGTACTGAACGGCGATTCATCCGGTCCGTCCTTATAGCCGACGCCCAGAATTCCGCGCAGCCGAAGGTGAACATGGTGCCGGCGACTGTGGCGATCGGCGCCGGCCAGGAGTGCACCGTATAGAAGGCGCAGCCAAGCACATAGCCGGGTCCAGCCAGATATTCGGCCAGGTTTCGGATCACCGGTCTGCCGGTGAACGACTGCAGCATCGACTTCGTGCCATAGACGATGTTGCCGAGCGTGAACGTGCTGTTGACGACAAGATCCTTACCCTGGATCATCCCGGTCGCGGCACCTGGCGCTGCGGCAATGAATGTGGCTCCGCCGAGCGCGTTGAGGAATCGCCCGAACGGCTTGTGACTTGCGGTTGCGTTGGGGAAGAGCGCCTGCGCACCGAAAACGACGCCTCGCACGCCAAATGCCACCGCTCCGGCGGTGGCGGTCCAGGTTGGCGGCAGCGAACTCCACAACATGACGGAGGTGGTCGACATGCCGCCAAAGGTGGCGAGTGCCTGAGTGTTTTCCCGCGTCCTGGCATGGCTGAGGGCCAGATCAACGCTGGTGGCCTGATCCGGCGTCATCGCCTTTTTATGGGTCGCCCGATAAGTGGTCAGCTGCAGCACGGAGAGGACGTTCGTCTGATCCCCACTCATCCACTCGAACTGCTCAAGCGTGAACTTGCGGAACTGGCCGGGGCTCATTTCCCCGAACTGTTTTGGTGTCACCGCTTCGATCTGCGGCTGGGTCAGGGCTTCGGTGTGGTGGATCGTGAAGGCACCCCAATGATCGCGGTTCAGCACCGGAATCTGCTTCTCGCTCAGCCACGGCACCTGCTTGGGATCGAGCTTCGCCACGTCCACGGAATCGACCATGGTTTCGGGGATCGCCGGAACCTGGGGCTCGGTGAGGTTCTTCAGCAATCCGGCCTCGCCCAGATCCTTGAATTGCTGTGACGTGAACTTCGCAACCTGGCCGGGCTTGAACCATGGAACCTGGCGCGCTTCCAACTTCGACACGTCGACGAGCTCGACCATGTCTCCTTTTATCACCCGCAACTGTGGTTTCGTCAGGTGAGGCGTCAAACCGGCTTTGCCGAGATCCCGGAACTGCTGGTCGGTCACATTCCGGAAGTGGCCCTCGGTCAGCCAAGGAATCTGTTTCCCGTCGAGGCCCGCGATGTTGACCTGCCCTATCTTTGCCTTCGGGATGCCGCGCAGTTGGCTCTTGGTCAGATAGGGCAGCAAGCCGGCCTGATCCATGTCGCGGAACTGCTGTTCCGTCAGCTCGGCCACCTGCTCGCGCTTAAGCCATGGAATCTGGGTCGGCTGGAAATCGCCCATGACGAGATCTGGCACATGGTCAAGCGGGGTCGCTCTGACGCCATCTCGGGTGAGCGGTCCATTGTTCGGAGCGGATTGGCCCTTGTTTGCTGGTGCGGGTTGGCGAGTTTCAGCCGGGGAGTGGGAACCAGTGGACGCGTAGTGGTCGTATCGCTCATCCGCGAACCGGCCATAAAACTCCCCGTACGTTCCGTCCGCAGCGCTCGGCTGCTTGTCCGTGAATAGCGTCGCCATTTCCTCGACGGCTTGCGGTCGACCAATCTCGCCAGCCTTGAATCGGGCGAATATATCGGCCTGGGCCGAATTCCACTCGGCGCCGAGGATAGCAGCAGGCTTGCCGCTGTTAACCGAAAGCTCGTCGGCAGCAGCATATTGAACAAATGTCGCTTCGCCCTCGACGTTCAAATAGGCTGAGACCACGGCATCCTTATATGC
>NZ_RZSX01000558.1:0-4329 GCF_004023105.1 Mesorhizobium sp. M5C.F.Ca.IN.020.32.2.1
ACACCCGCGTGATCACCAGATGGCCTCCAGCCCAGGTGACCGCGGCAGCCGTGAAATAGGCTCCCCAGAACGACCAGGGCGCGGCACCATGGAAATCGGCATTGACCATGGTGCGGAACAGAAGCAGCGGCATCGCCACCCCGACGGCGAATTCGGCGATGGCCTCGCCCGCCTCGGCCTTCAGATAGCCGGTGAGCCCGGCCAGATAGCCGAGCGCGACAAGGCCGAAGACAAAAAGGACAGTTTCGATGAGTGGAGACATTTTTCTCCTGATAGGCGAGCCGGGATTGCAGCGCAATCACCCCGCCTTACGAAGCGGTCTGTTCCCACAAACAGCCGGGATTGGTCGTGCCTTGTTTTTCGACCGGCTTTGCCGTCCCTATATGCGGGCACCGGAACCCACCTCCGGTGACCGGAAAAGGACGTTTGATGCTTCGATTTGTGCTGGCGCTATTGCTGCTCGTCATTCCCGCGTCGGCCCATGCGACTGAAGCCGGCTGGGCGCTGTTGCGCGACGGCGGACATGTGGTGCTGCTTCGCCATGCCATGGTGACCGGCACCACCGATCCGGCGAATTTCGACATCGAGAAATGCGCGACCCAGGTCAATCTCTCGGTGCGCGGCAAGCAGCAGGCGCGCAAGATCGGCGCGCTGTTCGCCGCCCGCGCCGCGCCCGTCGAGCGCATACTGTCCAGCCGCTATTGCCGCTGCCTCGACACGGCCCGCATCGCTTTCAGGGCGGAACCCGAACCGTTCGCGCCACTTGACCTGCTGAAGACAGACGCGAGCGAGAAAGCCGCCCAGCTCGAGGCGATCATGAACGAGATCCGCGGCTATTCCGGTTCCGACAATGTGGTCATGGTCACCCATTTGGAGAACATCATGGCTCTGACCGGCATCTCGCCGCGCGAAGGCGAAGCCGTGATCGTCGAGCTGCAAGGCGACGGCCTGCGCGTGCTCGGCCGCGTCACCTTCTAATCTGCGCTGGAGACGGTTGAAGCGTTCGCTAGGGGTGAAAATCTTGCGCTGGTACCCTAAGCGGAATACCGGTTCCGACCCTTCTTTGCCATTGTTCGGAGAAAGTTGAAGGGGAAGCCGTGACCCGTTGCGGTCTTTCAGTTGCGAGCGTCGCTTGCTGGAGCTGCGTTAGTCGGTCGGGGGCCAATGGTATTTTTAATGGAACGCTAATATACATAGACGCTCGAACGAGCAGCGGCTGCCAAATACTTGAGGAATGCCATGCGAAGATTAATCTTCACGGCAATGTGTATCGCCACCGCGACAGCCGCTAGCGCCCACGATTGGTACGAGGACAAGGTTGACCCACAGACGAAATTCAAGTGTTGCGGTGGTTCTGATTGCCGCGCCATACCACGGTCTTCGGTGCGGTCCAGGATAGACGGTGGTTACACTTACTTGCCGCATAATTTCATCATCCCCCGGGACCGTGTACAGGAATCCCCGGACGGCCAATACCATATCTGCGAGAGTACCTACGTCGTAACTAATCAGCTATATTGGCGTTGCTTTTTCGCACCTCGTGCCAATGTCTCTCTACTTCTCCCACGTTAATGATACTGCGCGTCGTGGCCGGAATCGACATCGGCAAGGTACGTAGCTGTGGCAAATTCAGTCGCGCCACTCGCTGCCCTGAATAGACGTTCGCGTTCGCTACACGGGAAAATCATCGGCCCCGAAAGCACGATGCCGTGGCTGCGCTCAAGATGGTTTGTCATCCTCCTCCCCGCCGGTTTCCGCCAGACCGTGGCTGTCCGCTGCGCCAAGCTCAAGCCCGTAGATGCGCTTCAATTGGCCGATCGTTTCCAGGGTCACCGGGGAAAACGGCGTCTGGCCTTCAAAAGCACGATGCCCTCGACGACGTCACTCAGGCTCATGTCGCGATGTTCGGCCAAGGCCCTGAGCACCTTCACGCAATGACCAGAGATGGGATGGTTGCGGCATATCGCCGGGAGGTTCCCGCGACCCTATTGCCCTGGCAGAACAGCCACCCCATCTGCGCCCGACGTATCAGGCCCTTTTCCTGCCCGGAAAAACCGATTAGACAGCGCGCAAACACATGCGGACAGATTCCGCCCGCAACCGAAGGAAAAGCCCTTGTCCACCACGTTCGACAAAGTAGCCAAGATCATCGCCGACACCAGTGAGATCGATATCGACACGATCACCCCTGAAAGCCACACTATCGACGATCTCGGCATCGACAGCCTCGACTTCCTCGACATCGTCTTTGCCATCGACAAGGAATTCGGCATCAAGGTGCCGCTGGAAAAGTGGACGCAAGAGGTCAATGACGGCAAGGCCTCGACCGACGATTACTTCGTCATGAAGAACCTGTGCGCCAAGATCGACGCTCTGGTCGCGGCCAAGAACGCCTGAAATGGTTCAGCCCGCGATCTTGATGCGCCTTCAAACCTGACCCACAACAACCGCCCATGAGTCCCCACCACGTCGTCATCTCAGGCATCGGCCTTGTCTCTTCGCTGGGCGAAGGTCCGGATGCGCATTGGCGCAAACTCGCCCAGCCGGGCCTGGAACCCGTGCTCGAAGCATCGCGCTTCTCGCCCTACACCATCCACCCGCTGCCGGAGATCGACTGGAACCTGCAGATCGCCAAGCGCGGCGACCAGCGGCAGATGGAAACCTGGCAAAGGCTCGGCACCTACGCCGCCGGCATGGCGCTCGACGACGCCGGCATCAAGGGCAATGACGAACTTTGCACGACCATGGACATGGTGGTGGCTGCCGGCGGCGGCGAGCGCGACGAAACCGTCGACGCCGACATTCTCGCGGCTTCGGAAAGCCGCAACGACCGTGACGTCCTGCTCAACGAGAAACTGACCACCGAGTTGCGGCCGACGCTGTTTCTGGCGCAGCTTTCCAACCTGCTCGCCGGCAACATCTCGATCGTTCACAAGGTGACCGGCTCGTCGCGCACCTTCATGGGCGAGGAAGGCGCCGGGGTCGCTGCCGTCGAGACGGCCGCCGCACGTATCCGCTCCGGCCAGTCGACGCATATCCTGGTCGGCGGCGCCTTCCAGACCGAGCATTCGGACATGCTGCTTGGCTATGAACTGGCCGGCTATCTGCATCGCGGCCCCTGGAGGCCGGTCTGGCAGAGACAAGGCCTGCAAGGCGGTGGCGTGGTGACGGGATCAGGCGGCGCGTTTCTTGTCCTGGAACAGCGCGAACATGCGATCAGCCGCGGGCGAAAGATCTATGCCGAACTCGGCCCCGTCATATCCGGACGCGCAAAACGCCGGCAGGGCGAACTCGATGCCGAGATTGCCGCCCTGCTCAGGCAGGCGGCATTGCCGAACGGCGAGTTGCTGACGATTTCGGGCGCTTCGGGTGCCCATACCGCTACTGCTGCCGAGAAATCGGCGCTCGACGCCAATCCGGCGATTGCCGCACGCGGCTTTTCGACGCTGACCGGCCACATGAAGGAAGCACAGTTTCCCTTCGCCGTGGCGCTGGCGGCACTGGCTGTCGAACGTAAGGCCGCCTACCCGGCTTTTGACCCCGCCACCGAGAAGCGGTTCAACGGCATTCCCAGGACCGTCCTTGCAACGGCGGTCGGCTATCACCAATTCGAGGGCTTGGCGTTGGTCAACGCCGCCGATTAAAGATCCGGGACAAGTCATGGCCAATCTGAACGACCACATGGGCAGGCCGATCGTCGCCGTCACCGGTATCGGCGTGGTGACTTCGCTGGGTGTCGGCAAGGTCGACAATTGGGCAGCGCTCACCGCGGGCAAGTCCGGCATCCATCCGATCACCCGCTTTCCGGTTGACCATCTGAACACCCGCATCTCCGGCATGGTCGATTTCCTGCCGTCGAGCTCCAAAGGCGCCAGTCTTCTTACCTACGATCTCGCCGAGATCGCCGCGCAGGAAGCCGTGGCCGAAGCCGGCATTGATTCGGGCGATTTCGGCGGGCCGCTTTTCCTCGCCTCGCCGCCGGTCGAACTCGACTGGAGCGAGCGCTTTTCGCTCTACAATTCCGACAAGCACGACATCGGCGCCGAACGGCTGCTTCGCGTGGCGCGCGGCTTGAAGGAACTCGATGTTTTCGAAACCACCCAGTTCGGTTCGATCGCCGACCGGCTCGCCGACCGTTTTGGGACGCGCGGCCTGCCGATCACGCTGTCGACGGCCTGCGCCTCGGGCGCCACCTCGATCCAACTCGGCGTCGAGGCGATCCGCCGCGGCGAATGCGACAGGGCGCTGTCGATCGGCGCCGACGGCTCGGCAACGGCCGAGGCGCTGATCCGTTTCTCCCTGCTTTCGGCGCTCTCCACGCATAACGAC
>NZ_RZSX01000559.1:0-4328 GCF_004023105.1 Mesorhizobium sp. M5C.F.Ca.IN.020.32.2.1
CAGGTGATTGGGGGCGCGGTCGCCCGCGTCTCCGGTGTGAAGACGATCTCGTCCACCTCGTCCTTCGGCACGAGTCGCGTCACCATCGAATTCAACGACGGCGTAGACCTCGACGTCGCCGCCTCCGATGTGCGCGATGGCGTTGGCCGCGTCGTCGACCAGATGCCGGACACGGCCGATGCGCCGCGCATCGTCAAGGCCGACGCCAATTCCGAGCCGGTGATGCGGCTGGCTGTCACCTCCGACACCATGTCGGTGCAGGACATGACGGTGCTGGTCCAGGACCAGATCGAGGACGAGCTTGCCGCCGTGCCCGGCGTTGCCGACGTCCAGGTCTATGGCGACCGCGACAAGATCTTCCGTATCGATGTCGACCAGAACAAACTTGCCAGCCTGGGCTTCACCGTCGCCGACCTGAGGACAGCGCTGGCTTCGGTGGCTTTCGATTCGCCGGCCGGCTCAATCACCACGACCAACCAGGACCTGATCGTGCGTCCGACGGCGGACGTGACCACGCCGGAGGAGTTCGAAAAAATCATCATCGGCGGCACGACCCGCATCCGCGACGTCGCCACCGTCACGCTCGGTCCCGATATCGGCCAGACCACGTTGCGTTCGAACGGCAAGACCGGCATCGGTCTCGGCATCATCCGCCAGGCGGAATCGAACACGCTTGATATTTCGACCGGCGTCAGGGCCGCGGTCGCCGCGCTGCAGGCGGATCTGCCTCAGGGCACGTCGATCAAGGTCACCAGCGACGATGCGGTCTTCGTCAACGGCGCGGTGCATGAGGTCGAGATCGCACTCGGCCTGTCCGTCTCCATCGTGCTGATCGTCATCTACGTGTTTCTCCTCGACTGGCGCGCGACGCTCATTCCGGGGCTTGCGATGCCGGTGGCCATGATCGGGACGATCGCCGCCATCTATCTCGCCGGCTTCTCGGTCAACATATTGACGCTGCTCGCCCTGGTGCTGGCGACGGGCCTGGTCGTCGACGACGCCATCGTCGTTCTGGAAAACATCGTGCGACGACGCAACGAAGGCATGGGGCCACGCGCCGCAGCCGTGCTTGGTGCCCAGGAAGTGTTCTTCGCCGTCATCGCCACGACGTTGACGCTGGTCGCAGTCTTCGTGCCGATTTCCTTCCTGCCCGGCCAGACCGGCGGCCTGTTCCGCGAATTCGGCTTCGTTCTCGCCATATCGGTGCTTCTGTCCGCCGTCGTGGCGCTGACGCTTTGTCCGATGCTTGCCTCACGCATGCTGTCGGCCGCGCCGCTTCACCACGAAGGCGGCAGCGGCATCGGCGCCCGCATCGGCGGTGCGCTGAACGCGCTCTACCGGCGATGCCTGCGCGCCTGCCTCGACGCGCCGTGGATCGTACTCCTGGTCGCGCTGCTGTTTGCAGCCACCGCCTTCACGCTGTTCGGCACGATTCGCCAGGAACTGACGCCGACCGAGGATCGTGCCGTCGTGCTTATGCGCGTCGACGCGCCGCAAGGCGTCAGCCTCGATTACACGACCGAGCAGATGCAGAAGATCGAAAAACTGATCCAGCCGCTGCGCGATTCCGGCGAAATCCGCAATACGTTCGAGAGCGCCGGCCGGAACGGCGCCTACAATGCCGGCTTCATGGTGATGACGCTGGCGCCGTGGGACGAGCGCGACCGCAGCCAGCAGCAGATCATGGCCGATATCAGCCGGCTCACCCGGCAGGTGCCGAGCGTGCGCGTCTTTCCGATGCAGCCCAACAGCCTCGGCATTCGCGGCGCCGGCAGCGGCCTGCAGTTCGCGCTGGTTGGCAACAATCGCGCAGCGCTCAGCGACGCTGCGGTGAAGATCATCGCCGAGATGCGGAAGGATGCCCGCTTCCAGTCGCCCCGGCTCTCCGTCGACCCGACGCAACCCCAGCTTTCGGTGGCCATCGACCGCGAACGCGCTTCCGACCTCGGCATCGACATCACCGGGCTTGCCGATACTTTCCAGGCCATGCTCGACGGCAATGATGTCGTCGACGTCTACATCGCCGACCGCAGCTACGGGGTGAAGCTCGTCTCGACGACCAACCCAATCAACGATCCGACCGACCTGGAGAACATCTTCCTGAAGACGGCCGACGGCCGCTTCGTGCCGATGTCGACCATTGCCACGCTGGCCGAGCGCGCCGTGCCGCCCTCGCTGACCCGCGAGCAGCAGCAGCCGTCGGTGGCGATCACCTCCAATCTCAGCGGCGATTTCGCGCTCGGCCAGGCGCTCACCCGCGCCGAGGCAATCGCCACGCCGCTCCTGCCGCCGGGCAGCCGCATCGTCCCCTTGGCCGAGGCGGCGACGCTGGGCGAGACCAACAGTGCCATGATCACCATCTTCGGATTCTCGCTGGTCATCATCCTGTTGGTACTCGCCGCTCAGTTCGAGAGCTTCGTCAGTGCGGTCATCATCATGGCGACGGTGCCGCTCGGTCTTGCCTGCGCGATCTTTGCCCTTTTGCTCAGCGGCACCAGCCTCAACGCCTACAGCCAGATCGGCCTGGTGCTGCTGGTCGGCGTCATGGCCAAGAACGGCATCCTGATCGTCGAGTTCGCCAATCAGTTGCGCGACCGCGGGCTCGGCGTCCGCGAGGCGATCGAGCAGGCCTCGACCATCCGGCTGCGGCCGGTGATGATGACGATGATCTGCACCGTGCTTGGCGGCGTGCCGCTGGTGCTGGCGAGCGGCGCCGGCGCCGAGGCGCGCATCGCGCTCGGCTGGGTGATCGTTGGCGGGCTGGGTCTGGCCACCGTCTCGACGCTGTTCCTGACCCCGGTCGCCTATCTCCTGCTCGGCCGCTTCGTGACGCCGAAGGTGGAAGAGGCATCGCGGCTGAAGCGCGAGCTCGAGGAAGCCGCCTACACCAATGTCGAGCCGGCTGAGTAGGCCCTTCCGTTTTGCGGAGAGGATGCCGTTTAACCAATTGCCCGTGAAATCCGGCAGTCAAAAATATGGATTTCTCGGATCAAAGGGATACTTTGGTTCACCCTTGCCAGTTGAAACGGCACCCGCGATAAGCACCCCCTTCGGTCCAAATTGATAGTCGATGCCGGCGCAAAGGTGGGCGAGATCCTGGTAGTGAAAACTACGCAGCGCACTACCACCTTCGAATGCGGCTGCTTTGAGTTGCTCAGGCGTGAGCGGCTCAATCATCCTATCGCGATAGGCTTGACCTTGGCCTTATTGAGCTTGGACCACTGGCATTCGGCGCCGATAACTCGCGCCAGCATGATATTTCTAACTGCGGTCGCGGCTGGATCATCCAAAGGGATCGAATATTTCTTGAGAAAATAGTTCGTACTCGGGTCGTTGGTCATCGACTTGCGCCAAAAGGGCGGGAACTTGTCTGCGGCCTCGGCGAAAATTGTACTTGCCATCGACACAAGGACAACCCCGACAAACCGCTGTAACCACATGAACGTAACCTCGAGCTATTCTGATTCAGGGCCTTATAGACACCATGCCATTCGGCTTGCCCAGTTCGTAGGCACGCGCCCCATCGCGTCGGCCAGCGGGCACGACCGCTGTCACATGGGTCCGGCACTTTACCCGCGGCAGGGATGATCGTACTTCGGTTAGCCTTGTCAACGCGAGCCTTTTGCTGGGCGAGGCAAGGACGCGCGGAGGAATCGCGATGAGCTATCTGGATGAGCTGTTTTCGGTGGCCGGCAAGACCGCGCTGGTGACCGGGGCTGCGACCGGCATCGGGCGCATGGCGGCGACCGCGTTGGTCAGGGCCGGTGCTACCGTGATGATCGCCTCGCGCAAGGGCGAGGATTGCATCAGGGTTGCCGGCGAACTGAACGGCCTCGGCGGCTCCGGCCGAGCCGAGGGCTTTGCCGGCGATGTCTCCAGCGAGGTTGGCATCGCGGCGCTGGTTGCCCAGGTCAAGGCACGGACCGAACGGCTGAATATCTTGGTCAACAATGCCGGCGTTTCCTGGGGCGCGCCGCTGGAAAGCTTCCCCTACCATGCCTGGGCCAAGGTGTTCGGTGTCAATGTCACTGGCGTCTTCCATCTGACGCGCGAGCTCCTGCCGCTGCTCGACGCCGCCGCCAGCGATGCCGATCCGGCCCGGGTGATCAATCTGGGTTCGGTGATGGGTACGCAGCCGCTGGCGGACGACGCCTATTCATACTCTGCCTCGAAAGCCGCGGTTCACCACCTGACACGCACCTTGGCGATCGAGTTCGCCGCCCGCCACATCACCGTTAACGCTTTCGCCCCCGGCCCCTTCCAGAGCCGGATGACCGCCTTTGCCACCGCGACCGAGGACCAGGCCAAGCATGTCGGCGGCCATGTTC
>NZ_RZSX01000055.1:0-14080 GCF_004023105.1 Mesorhizobium sp. M5C.F.Ca.IN.020.32.2.1
GACGAAAATTTCATGGCTCGGGTGACGATCTACCAGGTGTTCGGACTTGTTAGCTGGAAAGACATCCTGTTTGGCATGAACGTCGACGACCTGCTGGCGATCGTCAACGAGAAGCTGCATCTGCCCTACATCGAGAGCGCGCCGGTGGTCATCATCATGCTCTTCGGCTTGCCCATAGCCGTGCTCTTCATCATGCTGGTATTCTGGTTCATTTTTCGGCTGCTGCGCGCGGCGCCGCTGCCGGCATGGATCGGCACCATGACGTTCCTGCTTGCTGCGCTGTCGAACAACGCGCTCTCGTCAAAATCGCCGGAGATCGCAATTATCGTGGTGCTGCTGCTTGCCTATAGAAACGCGCCGTATAGAAACCGGCCGAAGGCCACATCGTCGGCTGCGGCTACATCCGAGCCGAAACCGGATCGGCTCGGATAAGCACAGGCTCCAGACGCGTCAGCCGGTGCTATCCACAACCTCGACGTTGCCTGCGCGATTAAGCGTGTGAATGCCCGTGCGGGCCCATGCCGGCCCCGGGCCGATCGGGCGGGGCGGCGCAAAACGGACGTCGAAATCGTCAAGCCTATCCAGCCGCATCAACCCGAGACCGCCGCCATAGGCTTTCGACCCGTTTTGCACCGGCAGAACTACGGCGTCATCCTGGCGGATAAAGGCGCCGCCGGGCCGAGCGGCCGAGTGATCGACGGCGATGGGATTGAGCGCGTGCGCGACCCACGGCCCGCGCAGCGAGGGTGCGGAATAGACCGTCATCGTATCCGACGCGCTGCCGTAACCGAACCGCTCCGTCCCCAACAGCCAGAAGCGCCCATCCAATTCGAGCAGCGTGGCGTCATTGAAATCCTTGTCCGTCATCAGCACGGTGTCGCGTACCCAGCGATCCGGAAACTGCGCGGCGCGGTAGAGCACAAGCTCGCGCGCCGCCCCACTTTCCGGAATCATGAAAATCTCGCCGGCCTTAGCGAACACTTGCGGATACGACAGGTGGTGCATTTCCTCCAGTACCACCCTCGGCACACCGAAGGTGCCATCTTCGCCCAGCTCGGCGACAGAAATCACGCCGCGACCCGTAGCGTAGGGAAATTCCTCGACAAACAGATAGTGGCGGCCATCCCGCTCGAGGACGAATGGATCGGCATAGAATCGCTGGCCATCGTCCGGGAGGACGGTGAACGGCGTACCGTCAAGTTGCCCGGTTTCGGCGACACCTGACCCGTCGATCAGCCGATAGGCGACCTGCCAATAAAAGGGGCGCCTTCCAAGTCTGAGTTTTTGCACGGCGCGATCGACCAACCCCCTGCAGAAAAAGGGCAGATAATGCCGGACAAAACCGCCGTTCCTTAGGATCGGTGCCGGATTATCGACTACTGGCACAAGTTCGCCCGCGGAAAAACGGGCGACGCTTTGCGCAACCAGCGAGATGGCCCCAGCGAGCAGGTCGTTGCAGCTGCGAGATAGCCAGAGCCGGTCGCTGATCATCGGTCGCCCCCTGGCGACTGTGACGCCGTCGAGGCGAACGGCAAGTTCGGGCAATCGCCCGCTCGCCAGCATCTCGGCCACACCGGCGGGGAAAGTGCTGTGGCCGCAAAATTCGAGCGTCAGGACAGGCGTGCCTCGTCGAGCGGCAGTGCCGGTGAGATCGATTACGAGATCCGCTGGACCAGAACCGCCAGACGGCAACGGCTCGGAGCGGCTTGCCAATGAGGGACCGAAGCGCCGGCTCTCCATCGCCAGCACAATATCCAGTCCGCGTGCGATCGGCGCAGGCGTCGGCGCGCGGCAGCTCGATACCACGTGACTAGCTGCGTTCAACCGTACCAGGAGCTCATTTTCCCAGCGCCGAGATCCGATGGTGTGGCCGATAATTAAAATATTAGTCAATCGAATATGTTCTTTTTCAAGACTACTGTGCCAGGATACCTATCGGTTTAGGCTTTCATAAGAGTTACCGGGGAGAACGCGGGCTTGGCTGTTAATCATATATTAAGATTTAAGGTCACGAAGGCGGCTTCTGCAGCTAGTATAGCTCTTGTGGCGAATAATCAGCAGGTCGCGACGCCTTCTGGCGACCAGGATCAGCAATGAACGTCTTTTCACATCCGAAACTGCCGGTCAGGCAAAAATTGCTGATCGTGTTCGGCACGAGGCCGGAGGCGCTCAAATGCTTTCCGGTGGTGCGTGCCGCGCTTGCCCATCCGGGTTTTGTTACCGAGACATGCATCACCGGCCAGCATCGCGAGATGGTCGACCAGGTCATCGAACTGACCGGCCTGCCGGTGCATCACGACCTCAACATCATGCAGCCCGGCCAGACATTGTTCGACGTCACCTCGCGCGTGCTGCTGGGCATGGCCGAAGTGCTGGAGAAGGCGAAGCCCGATATCGTCCTCGTGCAAGGCGACACGACCACGGCGATGACTGCGGCTCTGGCTGCTTTCTACAAACGCGTCCCGGTAGCCCATATCGAGGCAGGATTGCGCAGCCACGATATCAACTCTCCCTTTCCAGAGGAACTGAACCGCAAGATTGCCGGCGACATAGCGACGTGGCATTTCGCGCCGACCATCCAGGCACGCGACAATCTCATCGCCGAAGGAAAGACTGCGAACACCATCTTCGTGACAGGCAACACGGTGATCGACACGCTGTTGCATTTTTCCGGCGCGATCGACGCCGACAAGTCGATGAGCGCCAAGCTTGCCGCCCGTTTCCCGTTCCTCGATTCCGCCAAGAAAATGATCCTGGTCACCGGCCATCGCCGTGAGAATTTCGACGGCGGCATCCATCGCATCTGCACGGCGCTGAAGGGGTTGGCGATACGCGAGGACGTGCAGATCGTCTATCCGGTCCATCCCAATCCCAACGTGCGCTCGGTGGTCAACGCAGAACTGGGTGGCGTGCCGAATATCCACCTGGTCGACCCGCAGGACTATCTGCCGTTCCTGTTCCTGCAGAAGCAGAGCTACCTGGTGCTGACCGATAGCGGCGGCGTGCAGGAAGAAGCGCCATCCCTCGGCAAGCCGGTGCTGGTGATGCGAGAGAATACCGAGCGGCCCGAGGGGATTGCGGCGGGTACCGCCCGTCTCGTCGGCACCGATATCCAAAAAATCCTGTCCAATGCCAACAGCCTGCTCGACGATCAGGCTGCCTATCGCGGCATGGCGGAACGACACAACCCGTATGGCGATGGCCGGGCCGGTAACCGGATCGTTGAGGAATTGCTGTATCATGGCTGAGATCAAAACCGTTTCCGTTATCGGCATGGGCTATATCGGCCTGCCGACGTGTGCCATCTTCGCCAGTCGAGGGCTCGACGTCATTGGTGTCGACGTCAACGAAGCGGTGGTCGAGAAGGTCAATCGCGGCGAAATCCACATCGTCGAGCCGGACCTCGATGGTTTGATCCAGAAGGTTGTAGCCAACGGCAAGCTTAGGGCATTCAGTACGCCGCAGCCGGCGGACGCGTTTGTCATCGCAGTGCCGACCCCGATGACCGAGGACCACAAGCCTGACGTGAGCTATGTGCTCGCGGCGGCGCGAAGCATCGCCTCCGTGCTGAAGCGGGGAGACCTTGTGGTGCTGGAATCGACATCCCCGGTCGGCACGACGCGCATCATGACGGGACTGCTTGCTGATTTGCGGCCCGATCTCAAATTTCCTCTGGTGCATGGCGAAGAGGCCGATGTCCTGGTCGCCTATTCGCCCGAGCGCGTGTTGCCCGGAAAGGTCCTTACCGAATTGATCAACAACGATCGGTCGATCGGCGGACTGTCGCGCAAGTCGTCGGAACGCACCGCAGCACTCTATTCGACCTTTGTTGCCGGCGACCTGTTCACGACCCAGGCCGAAAGCGCGGAACTGGTGAAGCTGACCGAGAACGCGTTCCGCGACGTCAATATCGCCTTTGCCAACGAGCTTGCGGCAGTGTGCCAGGATCTGTCGCTCAACGTTTGGGAGGTGATCGATCTCGCTAACCGGCATCCCCGCGTGAATATTCTGCAGCCGAGCCCGGGCGTCGGCGGCCACTGCATCGCGGTCGATCCGTATTTTATCATCGATGCCGCGCCTAACAGCACGCGGCTGATGGCTTCGGCACGCCGGATCAATTCCGAGCGTCCCTTGTCGGTGGTCAGAGATATAGAAGCCTTGCTCGATCCTTCCCGCAAGCAGACGATCGCTTGTCTTGGCCTCAGCTTCAAAGCCAATATCGACGATATGCGCGAGAGTCCGGCTGTTGAGGTGGTGAAGCTTTTGTCAGATATTCCCAACCTGAAGATCATCGCGTCCGAACCCAACACAAATAGGCTGCCGCATGAACTCGAGGGTAAAGGCATCGTCTTTACCGATGCGCTTTCCGCCATCGACCAGTGCGATATCGTCGTCCTGCTGGTCGACCATCGGCAGTTTAATCTGGTTGATCCCGAAGCGCTCAAGGACAAGAAGCTCATCGACACAAGGGGTTTGTGGACCTGGCGCAAAGCACGCAAGCCCGACGCCCGCATCGAAGGCAAGAAAACAGCGCTCGAACACCTGGCACTTCCTGCAAGTGCAGAGGAGGCCGCATGAACGCGCACGACCCAGCATGGGCACAGCATCGCCTATTGGCGTCACGGCGCCGGGAATTCCTTGGCGCGCCGATCCATGCGCTGACCATGGCCGAGACGCTGGCCATCGCCGATGAGGCGATGACCCTGCGGCGGCCGCTGCATCATGTGGTCGTGAATGTCGCCAAGCTTGTGAACATGCGCAACAACGCCGAACTGCACGCGGACGTGGCAACGGCGGATGTAGTCAACGTCGACGGCATCGGCGTGCTTTGGGGGGCGCGTCTTTGCGGCGTCGCGCTTCCGGAGCGGGTAGCGGGTGTCGACATTATGATCAATCTGCTGAGCCTCTGCGCCACGCGGGGCTACAGGCTCTTCCTCCTGGGCGCAGAACAATCCGTACTCGATGCGGTTAGAATGCGACTTGCCAGGGATCATCCGGGTCTCGTCGTCGCCGGCATGCGCAATGGTTATTTCAAGCCGGAAGACGAGGCCGGCATCGTCGAGGCGATCAACGCCTCGGGCGCCGACTGCCTGTTGGTGGCGATGCCGACGCCGCGCAAGGAGCGCTTTCTCAAGCGCTATCGTGACGAACTCACTCCGAGTTTCGTCATGGGCGTGGGCGGCAGTTTCGACGTCTATGGCGGCAAGGTTGCCCGGGCGCCAAAACTGGTTCAAGCGGCCGGTCTGGAGTGGTTGTTTCGCGTGGCACAGGAGCCGCAACGCTTGTGGCGCCGCTACTATGACACCAACACTGCCTACGCAGCGCTGCTGTGCCGGGAGTTATGGGGCAGTCGGGGACGCCGAAGGTCGATCTATAAGTAAGTAAAGGTTGCCCCCAACAAGCGGGCGGCCGCCTGGGGCTACAGCCTCGGCCCGAAGTCGGAACCGCTTTTTCTAGGACTACGGCACGGGTCTATGCGAGCCGTAGCCGCGCCCGCAGCTTGGCTATGAATTGCATCGCGGCGGCAGGATAGAACAGCCAGGTCAGCCCGAAGAAAACCACTGCGCCAGCGGTGCCGCCCGCAACGAGCGAGAAGATGGCCGGCATATCGCCGAGAAGAGCGCTGGCAAGACTGGCGGCCAGCCCCGTGCAGACCGAAATGACGATCGAAACACCGATGTCGCGCCATGGCACCGGCACCGGCGTGAGCCGTTCGCTGATGATGATGCAAGCTAAAAGGCCTGCCAGCGATCCGCCCGCCAGCGCCAAAGCAGCGCCGACCTCCGCCATCGGAGGGATCAACAGCACGGACAGTGCGATTGTCGCCACCGAGCCGAAGGAATTGGCGATGATCAGCAGCCACGGCCGCTTGTGCGCGTGCACCACGGTGCCATAGACGAAGCTGGCGAGATTGGCACACAGCACGCTGAAGGCGATGATCGGAAAGAGCAGGCCGAAACGGCCGTGATATTCGGAGGGCAGCAGGAGCTGCGTGATATCGCTGCTGAGTGCGACCAGCATTGCTGCGACCGGCAGGCAAAGGCGCATCATCAAGGCCATCAATTGCGACAGCAGCTGGCCCGATGCCGCAGGACCGTCGTCGTCGAACCGGCTGACCACCTCGGGAAAGGCGCCCATGTTGATGGAATTGGCGACCATATCAATGGGCTGGCGGGCCAGTGCATAGGCTGCGGCGAAGATCGCCACTGCGCCGGCATCGTAATAGACCTTGAGGAACACACGCTCGGCGCTGTGCAGGCCGAAGCCTACCAGCGCCATGATGACCAGGGGCAAGCCGAGGACGAAGAACTCCTTTTGGGTGAAGCGTGGCGGACCGACAACGACGCGTCGGGATGCCATGATGCCTGCCACGATACCGGCAATCAGCACGCCGAGGCTCGAGCCGAGCGATACCGTCAGAAACGAATCTTGAAACATGACGATGGCACCGATCGGCAGCGCGAGTTGCAGCACGGCGCGAAGGAACTCGAGGGTCGAATAGACCGAATGACGCTGCTGCATCTGCAGAACCGTCAACGCGAAGCGGCCGATGGAACCGGCGATCAGGTAGCTGCAGACGGCGATCGCGAACTCGACCCAGCGCTCCGGCACGATCACTGCGGAGGCGGCCACGGATATGATCAGCGCCAGGGCCGTGCTGGCAAGCAACACCCGCCCGGCCAGCATCAGGCTGCCACGGCTGACGTCGCCTTTGCCCCCAAGCCTGAGCAAAACGATGCGCAGCCAGTTGGTGACGGCAACGTCTGTCATTTCGCCGACGGTCACCACCAGGGTCAGCAGGCCATACTCGGTCTGATCGATCAGCCGCGTCACGATGACCAGCAGGAGCAGCGCGGAAATCCGCGTCAGCAGGATCGCCGGGGCATAGATGAGCGTGGAGCGCAGCAGCAAAGAGTTGTCCCCGGAAAATTCACCTTCGATTAACCGTCGACCGGCGGAAAATCCAGTGCGATGACGGCAAAGGGTGAACAGATTCAGTTTGAACTAACGGATTCGTCGTAAACCTTGTTTGAAACCTTTGCCTCGTCGTTCCGAATGGAGTCATGTTGCAGCGTCCGGTCCACAATCAAAAAGTCCATGTCCTTGTCGCGACGCCTTCGGGCGTTTCGGGGCAGGGTGGTATCGACCGCATCATGGGGGCGCTGAAGCAGGAGTTCGAGCGGCAGGAGATCGCCGACATCGATGTACGCTTCCTTGCCAGCCGCGGCTCGGGGCATGTCGCGTTTTCGATCTTATATATGTTTGACTTTTGCTTGCGGATGCTCGCGGCGCGTTTGGCGAAGCGCGCCGATGTCATTCACATCAACATATCGGTTTCCGGCAGCACCTATCGCAAGATGGTGATCGCCGCCTGCGCACGGCTGCTGTCGATACCCTATGTCCTGCATTTGCATGGGGCGCAGTATGAGACATTCTGGAAAGACGATCGCAGTTTCATGAGCCGCCGCATCGAAGCTCTGTTCGAGCGTGCCGGTCGGGTGATCGTCTTGGGCAGGCTTTGGCGCGACTTCGTCGCCAGCCGGGCACCGGGGGCGGCCGACAAGATTGTCATCGTTCCCAACGCCACGGCGGTTCCATTCTTGGCGCATGTCGGTGGCGGCGACCATGTGCATCTCCTGTTCCTTGGCCGCATCGGCGACCGCAAGGGCGTCCCGCAATTGCTGGATGCGCTGCACTGCATGGAGCCGATCAAGAGTTGGCGCGCCACGATCGCCGGCGATGGCGATGTCGAGGCGGCACGGATGAGAACGGCCGAACTGAGCCTTGCCGAGCGCGTTACCCTTCCTGGCTGGGTCGGCCCTGACGAGGTCGCTTCGCTGATCGCTTCGGCGGACATTCTGGTGCTGCCCTCCTTTGCCGAAAATCTGCCCGTCTCGGTCATCGAAGGCATGGCTGCAGGTCTCGCGGTAGTGACGACGCCTGTCGGCGCCGTAGAGGACATCATCGCCAACGAGCAATCAGGGTTGCTGGTGCCGCCCGGCGATGTTGCGGCGTTGACCGAGGCGCTGACTCGGCTGGTCGAAAATCCGGCATTGAGAGCCAGGCTTGGTGCTGCCGCGATGGCCGTGCATCGGGAACGGCTTGAGCTCGTACCTTTCGTCGGCGCGATCTGCGACGTCTGGAGGTCGGTCGCGTTAAAAGCTCAATCGGTCAAGCGCTGACGCCATCCTATGTAAACGTGGACGCTGAGCTTGCGCGCCGCGCAGGTGAGCCTAAAACGAGCAGCTGCGGGTCGAGCGCAATATCGATCCCATTGGCGTCACTGCGGCGCTCCAAGCTTAAATTCGCGATGGAATATCTCCAAATTCAACAGCGCCCAAATTAGCTTTTCGTGGTCTGCGGCACCGCTGGTATGCTCCGAGACGATTTGATCAAGGTGTTTGGCGCTCAAATAGCTGCGAATGACGGACTGAGAGGAGCAAAGATGGTCGTCCACGTAGTTCGTCATTGACCCGCGAAACCATTCGGCGACCGGCACCTTGAACCCGACCTTGCGGCGGTTGAGAATTTCCTCAGGAAGCATGTTGGCCATGCTGTTGCGCAAGATCAGCTTACCCTTCCGCCAACCCACCTTGTAGCGATCGGGCAATTTGCTGACGAACGCAACCAGATCGCGATCGAGGAACGGCATTCTTCCTTCGATTGAACCGGCCATCATCATCCGGTCGCCTCGTTCCAAGAGATTGTCAGGCAACCACGATGTCTGATCGAAAAACAGCGCGCGGCGAAGATGGGATGACTTCGCGCTTGAGGAGAACGGGAAGTCGTTGCGTTCATTGCGACAATTGGCCGGCGCACCGATGAGGCGACCGTGTTCCCGCGCTGTCATGGCCCCAAACCAGGAGATCATCCGAGTGGCAAAGTCCCTTTCGCCCGCGCTTCGGGCAAATGTATCGAACTTGGCCGATGCGCCAGGCATGGCGCGTATCAGAGGGGCGAAAACGTTGTTGTGAAGCGAGGCTGGAACGAGCGACCGGTAGATTCCAGCCAGTGACTCCGCGCGATGTTTGGGATACCCGCCGAGAATCTCGTCTGCCCCTTCCCCTGTGAGCACCATCTTGACGTCCTGCGAGGCTCGCTCCGACATCAGGTAAATTGGAATGTCCGAACTTTGTGAAACAGGCGCCCCCAGATGGCGAATCAACTTGGGCAGGTGGTCAATCAGGTCGTCCGCCTCAATAACCAGTTCGCAATGATCGGTCTGGAAATGATCGGCGACGCGTCGGGCGAATGGAAGTTCACTGTAAGCCGGTTCGCTGAAGCCGACCGAAAATGTACGAATTGGCTTGTCGCTGTGCTTGGTCATCAGGGCAACGATCGCTGACGAGTCGAGGCCTCCGGAGAGAAAGGCGCCAAAGGGTGCATCGCTGCGCATTCTGATCTCGACAGAATGGTCGAGCAGTTCCAGAAATCGCCGCTTGGCGGTTTCGTCGTCGATGTCCTCGGTCAGATCGGTTTGATCTGGAGGCGTATAATAGCGCGTTTCCGTCACGGTCCCTTGCGACCAAACGGCATAGCTTCCGGGGTTGAGTTTGCGGATTTGTTTAAAAAGCGTGCGCGGTCCAGGCACGTAACGCCAGCGCAGATACTCGTGCACAGCGTCCAGATCGAGCTGCTGCGCGTTTGGCTGCGATGACAACAACGCGTTGATCTCCGAGGCAAACGACAGCAATTTTTCGCTTTCCATGAGGTAAAGGGGCTTTTTGCCGAAGGGATCGCGGCCGAGGATCAATTCGTGCCTCTGAGCATCCCAGAGCGCAAAAGCGAACATGCCGCTCAATCGGTCAAATACGGACAAGTGCCACTGATCATAAGCTCTGAGCAGCACCTCGGTATCGGAGCGCGTTCGAAAATGATGACCGAGGCCGATCAGTTCCTGGCGCAACTCGATATAGTTGTATATTTCGCCGTTGAAAATAATTCTGAGACGGCCGTCGTCGATATGCATCGGCTGATTTGAATCGGCGTTTAAGTCAATAATCGCCAGGCGGCGATGCACCAATGCCAATTGGTTCCCGCCGGTGTTCAAGTCCAAGAACTCGGTGCCTTCGGCATCGGGGCCACGATGCCGCAATGCGTTGGACATTCCGGCGGCCCGATATTGTGGGTTCTCGACTCTCGGCCCGATCCAGCCGGCAATTCCGCACATCATCTCTTCCCTGGGCGCGCATGTTCGCGACGCTGTTTACGACGAATGTATTAAACACTTGGTTGCCGACGAACCGGATCGCGGAGAATGCCGCCAAGGTGTTTCAAAGGCGGGCTTGACCGGTTCGATCAGGCTCTGCCGGTCCTGAATGAGGTGCCACCGACGGTTGCCGCGGAGACGGCAGCTCTTGCCGTCGCGTGATTGATCACTAGCTTGTGGCGGGGACAGGATTGGCGTTGCCGCCCGGCCGCTCATCCGTCAAGAGGCGCAATGGCTACGGCAGGCCCAGTGCCCGCAACATCTCCTGGTCCGGGACCGCAGGCCCTTCGGGCCGGATAACGGTCATCCCATAGGGATTGGAGAATTCCCAGACAGACCATGGTATCGCGAAGCGTTCCGCCTGCTGGCGCACCGCCTTGAGATAGCGCAGACGGTCGGCGTCGAATGCGCCCATGCGGCCGTCCGCAGACATGAGGATCACACCGAATTCACCCATGAAGAGCCGTCGGCTTGGAATGCCATGCGCCTCCGCCCAGTCGACCGCCTGACGGAAGCTCGCCTCGAGTTGGCTCGAGCCCCAATTGTGCTCGAAATATCGGGCGATTGCTTCACGCGCCGCGACCATGTTCATCGTTTGCTCGACCGGGCTAAGGCCGGCGGCCTCCATCTGCGCTTTAAGGGTTTCGGTCACCTTTTCGGGCGTACTGCTGTCGGCCGGCCAGGGCAGGCCCGAGGCGAAGGCGCCTGTCACGTCGGGCCGCTGGTGCGTGAAACTGTGCGGCTCGTACATATGGAAGCTGTAGTAGAGGTTCGGATCGTCAAAGCCCGGGGTGAGATTGACCAGCCCGGCAATGCTGCCGCCACAGGCGCCTGTTGCGACGATGGTGAGTTCGCTGCTGACTGCGCGAATATCGCGGACCGTGTCTGCCATGATCCGCTGCCAGTCATCGCTGCCGCTCGAATCACAGGGGTAGTATGCCGGCTCGTTGTAAGGCTCGAAGGCTACATTGTCGGTGCCAACCCTGGCCAGCATGGTGGCGACCGCCACAACCATTTCGCGATAGCTGGCAACGCCTCCGCTGTCGGCACCGTCATAGATCATCTCCATGCTGTAGGCCGGAACCTGGGTGACGCCGTGCAGGTCGAAAACCACCTTAAGGCCGGCCGACGTGACCCGCTCGACCGCTGCGGCAAGTATGTCCAGCGCCTGCAGCCGTTTGGCGCCCTCGCTGGCAAGCAGAGGGCCGGGGTCGACGCTCAGCCGGACGAAGTCGAAGCCCATCGATCGAATGCGCGCAAACACTTCGCCATCCGGCCAATCGGTGAGCGGCCTATGTCCAGCGCGCCACGCCTCCTCGCTGCGATAGGGCGGCCAACTGTAGGATCCATCGTCCTCGACCGGCGACCAGTTGAGCCATTCATGCACGCCGACGCCGCGCTGGAGCTGGATCGGCGCAGCGTTGGCGGCTATCGCCATGCCGAGCACCCAGGCTACAACCCACGCCATCCTTCTCATCGCCACTCTCCGCATCATGGTCGGAGATATTAACCGCAGGATCGGAAAAGGAGGATTGCCGTCGTGCGGCTTTTCGACAGCATGGTATATAAGAATCGAAACCTTGGCGGAGCGCGTATGAGAGTCGGCTGGTACATCAACCGGTTGCGCAGCATGGAGCCGGCCGAGGTGTTGCACCGGCTGGGCGAGCAGCGTCGAAGGATCGCTTCGCGCCGCCGCGACGACGGCTGGGAGCGTTATGCTTCCCCCCAGTTGCACCCGGTGCTGCGTGGATTGCGCGATGCTGCGCTGGCTGCGACACCGGAGCAACGGCAAGCCATAGCGGCGGCGGCGCAAAACACGCTTGGGGGCCAGTTTTCCGCACTTGGGCGGACATGGCCACGGCGCGATCGAGATCGGCTGTTTCCTCCCGAGCTTTGGCGCCTTGATCCGGTGACCGGCAGGTTTTGGCCGGGTCCCGAGGCCCATACTTTCGATATCGATTTTCGCCATGGCGGCGGCCGCGGCGATGTAAAATACGTTTGGGAGATCAACCGGCTGCAGCAGTTGCCGCCACTGGGCGCCCACCTGCTTCTCGCCGGCGACGACCAGTCCCGGATGGCCATAGAGGCGGCGATCGACAGCTGGCATTCAGCCAATCCGCCGTTTCGAGGGGTTTGCTGGGCCTCCGGCATCGAAGTAGCGCTGCGAGCCATCAGCCTGATTGTCACCATGGACCTCGTCGGCGACCGATTAGGCGCTGCGACACGGCAGCAAGTGGGTGAAATACTGGCGGCAAGCGCCTATTGGCTGCCGCGGTTCCCTTCTCGATTTTCGTCCGCCAACAACCATCTCGTCGCAGAACTGGCTGGCGAGTATCTGATCGGCCTGGCGTTGGGGACCGAATCCAACGCTGTCCGCGGCGCCCTCCTGGCTGAGGCGCGCAAGCAGATTCTCGCCGATGGCGCCGGTGCCGAGCAGACCCCGACATATGCGGCCTTCACCGCCGAACTAATTTTGCTGTGCGCCGCTGCGGCACGCCAGGCCGGAACGCCGTTTCCCTCGCCCGTCGAAGCGCGTCTGGCCGCATTTGCCAATTTCGTCGCTTGGCTCTCCCCAGCTGCCGGCTTTGGCGACAACGATGAAGGTCGCGTGCTGACGCTCGGGGACGAGCCGGACTATGTCCGATCCGTCGCCGCCGCCATCCGTGGCTTTTTACAGATGCCGGGCAACGCGGCGGCGCCACACGATTTTCGGGCGCTTTTCTTTGGCAGGCCGTCGGAACCGGCACCGGCGTCGCATGGGTTGCAAACGTTCACGCAAGGCGGGCTCTCCGTCTGGCGCGGTGAGATGAATGGCCGCAGCATCGATCTGACCTTCGACCACGGCCCGCTCGGCTATCTCTCGATAGCGGCTCACGGCCATGCCGACGCGCTGTCGCTCACCTTGTGCATCGATGGCGAGCCGGTGCTGGTCGACCCCGGCACCTGGCTCTACGGTTCGGGGGGCGTCTGGCGCGATTGGTTCCGCTCGACACCGGCGCATAACACGCTGAATATCGAGGGCAAAAGCCAAAGCATCATCGCCGGGATGTTCAACTGGTCGCACAAGGCGGTTGCGGCATTGGTGGAGAGCGAGCCGGGAACGCACTGGAAGCTGCGCGCCCGGCATGACGGGTATAGAAGCCGCTTCGGTGTCGTGCATCAGCGCACCGTGGCGCACCAGGCCGACGGGATCGTCGTGACCGACCAACTGCTCGGCGGCAGGCGCGTGGCCGAGGTCGTCTTTCAACTCGCAGCCGGCCTCGGCACCAACCGAGACGGAAGCACGATCATAGTGCTGCGCGGCGACGAGCCGCTGATGACCATTCGGTTTCCGGACGCTGCGGTCAACATCCGCGCCGGCGGCGACGCACCGGGGCAGGGCGGCTGGGTTTCACCGCGTTTTGGCGCCAGGCAGCCAGCCGAACGCATCGCCTGGCACGGCGAAGTGGGCGAAGACGGAATTAAGATCCACCTCGCGGCAATCCCACCGTCGCAACGATAGCGGCCGGCGCAGCAGCAGAGCGGGCCATCCGCTGTTCCGGCCGTATTCGAGATTAATTACGTTCCGACATTTAGCGTTTTGTTACGGTTGAACTGCTAATCTGGCGCAAATCCGGCATGCTTTTGCTCGTTGCAGCCGCAATAGCCACCTGGTTGCGGGCAACATGCAGTGGGTTTGGCAAGTTCTTTGCTTCTTAATTCGCCGGTAGCCATTTTACGGCCCAGGAGCCACTGCACCGATGTTTTCTGAATTCGCCAGAGTGATTGTGGAAAAGCTTTCGAACGTCAATCTGGTGACGCTCGGCCTCCTATTTCTCACGGCACTGGGGAGCGCGGTGGTCGCTTACTGGCGAACTGTCGAGCACAAGT
>NZ_RZSX01000560.1:0-4306 GCF_004023105.1 Mesorhizobium sp. M5C.F.Ca.IN.020.32.2.1
AGACGGGTGAGGGGTGCTGGAAGAAATGAGGCGTTGGCAATTGTGCGTCCTCTCGGCGCTGATGGGCGGTTGTGAGTGGGCGTAACGCCAAGCTGGAACACCCCTCATCCGACCTCGCTGCGCGAGGCCACCTTCTCCCACAAACAAAGGGGAGAAGGGAGGGCGCTCCAATCTCCGCGCAACTTCGCCGCTTGTGTCGCGTTGGACTCTTCGAGGATCACAAACCCGGAGATTTCCTGTGAAACCGCATCTCACGCTTGCCATCGTCGCTTTGTTTGCCGGCACGCCGGCGGCCTTCGCCCAATCCGCCACGCCGGCCGACATACCGGCTGTCGGCGAAACCAAGATCGAGACCGAGACCTTCACCAGAACCGTCCCCAGCGCCAACCGCTTCGAGATTGAAAGCAGCAAGCTGGCCGAACAAAAGAATGTCGCCGCCGATGTCAGGGAATTCGCCGCGATGATGGTCAGGGATCACACCAAGGCTGGCGAGGATTTCAAGGCAGCTCTGGAACAGAGCCAGACCACGGCCTCGGTTACGGCGAGCGGCCCCGCATTGTTGCCGAGGGATCAGACGATGCTCGACCAACTCAAGGGCTTGGATGGCGATGAATTCCAGGCGAAATACATCCTCCTGCAGACCGAGGCGCACAAGCAGGCGTTGGCGCTGTTTTCCACCTATGCGCAGTCGGGCGAAGACCCGGCGCTGAAGGAATTCGCCAAGAAGACGCTACCGACGCTGCGGACGCACGAAAAGCGCATAAAGGATTTGGTGGCCGCCCACAGCTAATGCATGGCGCCCAAAAGCATGCCCTCGGGCTTGACCCCCGGGCTTGACCCGGGGCTTGACCCGAGGATGCGCGGCAGTTTGGGGATAACGACACGCATAAAACAAGTGCCTAAAGCGCGTCGCGACGCGCTTTAGGCTGGCGCAGCTCTCAGGTGTTCTTGATCTGCTCGACCGCGGTCACCAGCAGTTCGTCCATGGCGCCGCGAATCTGAACATCCGACTGGGCGACGCCCGCCGCGTCGAAATCGGCGCGTATTTTGCGCAACACGTCGTCGTCCCCGGCCTCTTCGAAGTCCGCGCGCACCACCTCTTTCGCATAGGCGTCGGCGTCCTCACCGGTTTTGCCGAGCTTTTCAGCCGCCCATAGGCCGAGCAGCTTGTTGCGGCGCGCCATGGCCCTGAATTTCGTGTCCTCGTCCATCGCAAACTTCTTTTCGAAGCCTTCCTGACGGTCTCTCATACTGCTCATGGTGTGCCTCGTTCAGATGTGAGTCTCCGACCTTCATTCGATGGAGAAGAAGAGCGGGCTAGGGGCCGAACATGGCGTGCATAGATGTCAGAAGCAAGACCGGACCGTTCCTGCCGAACGGCAATCGCTCCAGGTTGGCGCTGCCCCTCACCATTACCCGCTCTCCGTAAGCACGGGGAGAAGGTTCCGGCAGGGGGTTGAGGGGCGGCGCTGACTTCGGCATCGATCTCCGTAGCCCATGGCCTTCGCACCGATGTGATTTGACGTTGCCGCGCCGTGACCTACTCTCGAATGCGGTGGGTGAGGAGGCGAGCAATGCAGTCACCTTTCAAAGGGCTTCGCAGCGTCACGCTGGCAGCGGCAGTGATTCTTGCCGCCGCCACCGTAGCCTATGCACATCACGGCTGGTCGTGGACCCAGGACGGGTTCTTCGAACTCCGGGGCAAGATCACGGCCATCTACATCGGCAATCCACATGCCACGCTGGATGTCGACGCAGAGGGCGAGGTCTGGCGGGTGGATTTGGCGCCGCCGTCCCGGACGATCGCCGCCGGCTTCACCGAGGAGGTCGCCAAAGTCGGCGACGAGGTGACCGCGATCGGCCACCGCTCGCGAGACGAGACCGAGAAGTGGATGAAAGCATCCCGCATCATCGTCAATGGCAAGACTTATGATGTTTATCCCGACCGCGTCCCGCCGGCCTGAATGGACGAGCTCCTCGCCGGCATCGAGCAACTCGCCTTGGTGCGGGCACTGAAGGCCTCATTCGTCACCTATCCCATAGTCAACGCGCTGCACATCATGTCGATCGGCGCGCTGCTGACCAGCGTCTGGCTGATGGACCTCAGGGTCCTCGGCGCATTCCGCTCGCTGCCCTACGCGGCGTTCATCGCGTTGCTGCGCCGCACCGCATTGGCCGCGTTCGCCGGCGCGCTTGCCACGGGGTCGCTGCTCTTTTCAGTCAGGGCGAGCGAATATGCGGCGATACCGATTTTTCTCGCCAAGATGACACTCATCCTTCTCGCCGGGGCCAACTTCCTCGTCTTCATGCGCCGCGCAAAAGGCGGCGACGAGCCGGCCGGTGGGACCGTGACCATCCTGGCTGTGCTCTCGCTTGTGCTGTGGACGTCGGTGCTGTTCGCGGGACGGTTTATCGGGTTTCTCAACTAGAGCGAGCGGCGGCAAAGACAGCTGTTTTGCGGTCAAATCTCGGGCGGGTTGGGACGCCCTCTTCACCCTCTGGGATAGGCGGATCGGCACGAAGGATCAGGGTGCTGTAGGAATCGCAGCGTTGGCGGGACAGCGCCCGCCTCTGGCCTGCCGGCCATCTCCCCCACAAGGAGGGAGATCGGCTAATCACCTAAGCAAAATACTCCTGCAGTGGCCGCACTTCCAAACTCCCGGCCCTCAGCGCTGCAATCGCCTCGGCCACCGCGGCCGCACCCGACAGCGTCGTGTAATACGGCACTTTCTGCATCAGCGTCGCGCGGCGCAGCGATTTCGAGTCCGACACCGCCTTCTGGCCATCAGTGGTGTTGAAGACGATCTGCACCTGGCGATTGCGGATGGCGTCCTCGATGTGTGGCCGGCCTTCCAGCACCTTGTTGATCTTTTCCGCGACGACGCCGTTTTCGGCGAGGAAGCGGGCGGTGCCTGAGGTGGCCATAACCTTGAAGCCTTGGCCGGCCAGGCGCTTGACCGCCGGCAATATGCCCTTCTTGTCCTCGTCGCGCACCGAGACGAACAGCGTGCCCGCGCGGGGGAGATCGACGCCCGCCCCTAACTGGCTCTTGGCGAAGGCCAGCGCGAAGTCGCGGTCGAGGCCCATAACCTCGCCGGTCGAGCGCATTTCCGGGCCGAGCAATATGTCGACGCCGGGGAAGCGGGCGAAGGGGAAGACGGCTTCCTTGACCGCGATGTGGCCGGGCCGCCTGGGATCGGGCATGGCGCCGTAATGGGCGAAGGCGTCTTCAAGCTTTTCGCCGGCCATGATGCGGGCGGCAATTTTCGCTATGGAACGGCCAATGGTCTTGGCGACAAAGGGCACGGTGCGTGACGCGCGCGGGTTGACCTCCAGCACATAGACTGTGCCGTCCTTGATCGCATATTGCACGTTCATCAGCCCGCCGACATTGAGCGCGCGGGCGAGCGCGGCCGTCTGGCGCTCCAGCTCGTCGACGAGGTCAGACGGCAGCGAGTGCACCGGCAGCGAGCAGGCACTGTCGCCCGAATGGATGCCGGCCTCCTCGATATGTTCCATGATGCCGGAGACGAAGGTCGACGTGCCGTCGCATAGGCAGTCGACATCGACCTCGATGGCGCCCGAGAGATAGGTGTCGAACAATAGCGGGTTCTTGCCCAAGAGCGTGTTGATCTGGCCGGTCTTGTCGTTGGGGTATTTCTGCTTGATGTCCTCCGGCACCAGGCCGGGCACGGTGTCGAGCAGGTAGGTCTGCAGCATGCTTTCGTCGTGGATGATCTGCATGGCGCGGCCGCCGAGCACATAGGACGGGCGCACCACCAGCGGGAAGCCGAGCTCGCCGGCGACGAGGCGGGCCTGCTCGACCGAATAGGCGATGCCGTTCTTTGGCTGGCTGAGGCCAAGCTTGTGCAGCAGCTTCTGGAAACGGTCGCGGTCTTCGGCCAGATCGATCATGTCGGGCGAGGTGCCGAGGATCGGGATGCCAGCCTTCTCCAGCGCGTCGGCGAGCTTTAGCGGCGTCTGACCGCCGAACTGGACGATGACGCCGACCAACTCGCCCGACGCCTGTTCGGCGCGCACGATCTCCAGCACGTCCTCCGACGTCAGCGGCTCGAAATAGAGCCGGTCCGAGGTGTCGTAGTCGGTCGAGACGGTCTCCGGATTGCAGTTGACCATGATCGCCTCGAAGCCGGCATCGCGCAGCGCGAAAGCCGCGTGGCAGCAGCAATAGTCGAACTCGATGCCCTGGCCGATGCGGTTGGGCCCGCCGCCAAGGATGACGACCTTCTTGCGCGACGACACCTGCGCCTCGTTGGCGAGCGCGCCGGCGAAGGGCGTCTCATAG
>NZ_RZSX01000561.1:0-4306 GCF_004023105.1 Mesorhizobium sp. M5C.F.Ca.IN.020.32.2.1
ATTCGGAGGGATCGTCAATCCTGCGGCCTTGATCGTATAGTTGATTGCTCCGTTCTGGGCGATGCCGTCGGACCCGAAGCTGGTGCCCAGCTCCGCCGCACCGAAATGCCCGACCGGGCTTTCGACACTGACATCCTTGAGCCCGTAGCTTCCGTCGATCCGCTTCCACAGCGGCAGCGCGGCGAGCAAAAGCGATTTGAGCTGCGCCTGGTTGGCCTTCAGCTTGGCTTCGTCTTCATTGGCGACGGCAAATGCCAGCAGATCGAGAAATGGCTTTGTCCGCATCCCTTTGCCGGTCGCATTCACCGACAGTTCTGGCGATTTGATTGTAAGCGGGAATTTCAGCCCGCTTTTGGGATCGTCAAAATCAAGCGTTTCGGCAAAATCGGCGATCGTCTGCGTCGCGGTGAAATCCACGCCGCCATTCGCAGCTTGGGTTGCGTTCATAGTGGCAGTACCGGCGCCGGTGCTCACCTCCGCGCGCTGCGTGGTGTCCCGGGTTTTCATCGTCATCCCGGCCGTCGAGTGTGTGGCGCTGGTAAAAGCCGCCAGTTCGGTGTCATAGACGCCGGTGAACTTGCTGTCTTTGATCGAGAATTGTATGCTCTGCGGGCCTTCCGGCCCCATGAACTCGAAGGACCCGCTTGGCGACAAATCCGCAGAGACGTTCCACGTCCCGTTGCTGCTTGGCTTGACGAGGAATGCGTAGGGGCTGAAGTCGAACTTGAAGGAATGCTGCGTCGCCAACAGGTTCACGACAGGTTTGAAGTCGACGGCGAGTTTGTAAGCGTCGCCTTCCACGGAAACCTTCAGGAAACCGCTGTCGATCGCCTTGCTGCCGATGTAGCGAGACAGATTTTCGGAGAGCTGCTTCGCACCCTCGCCATCGACGGTCTGGCCGAAGGCAGGCGCGCTGAGCGCGAGAACAAAGACGGCCGGCAGAACACGGTTCACGCAGAATCTCCGTTGCTATTCTTCTGGTAGAAAACTCCAATCGTAACCGTAAGCCGAAACGGGTAAGGTGCAATCCCTCCTGAGCGCTAGGTCCCGGCCACCGTTCATGAAGCAGCGGCGCGGCGCGACGTGGTTGATGCAATGCGCCCTGCCCGATCGCGGTGTTCGCCAGCATCGACGATGCATCAGCCTGTCGCCCCAGCAAGAGCTCGCGTCATCGGAGCTTCACATCGCCTTCTTCGGCGTGACGACGCAAGCGGCGCGGGCATTGAGCAGGCCCCAACCGAAGACGGCGTCCTTGCCGGGCGCGCCGAGATCTTCCGCCGACTTGCCGAGCGCATCATGAATGTCGGCTGCGGTGGCGCTGCTGTTTGCCGACTTCATCAACGCCGCTGCGGCGGCAACAAACGGCGTCGCGAAGGAGGTACCGGTCTTCGGCCGTGCGCCGCTGACCGACGCGGCCGTCCATACTTCGACGCCGGGGGCGGCCAGGTCGATATGCTCGCCGCGGCCGGCACGCCTGTAGGGGCGTTTCATGCGGTCCACCGCCGTCACCGCGATCACTTCCGCGTAGGCCGCCGGATAGGCAGGTCCGGCCTTGGGACCTCCATTGCCGGCAGCGGCGACGATCACCATGCCGCCTTCGGAAAGTTTTCGGACAAACTGCTCGAGAAGAGCATTCGCAGGACCCGACAGGCTCATATTCGTCACCTGCACGCCGCGCACGGAAAGAAGATCGAGTGCGCGAAGAAGATCATAGACGTCCGAGCGGTCATCCTGGCGATCGCCCCGGTGAAACGCATCGACCGCGATGAGCCTAGCGTGCGGCAGGAGGCCCGGGGTACGGCTGTCGGCGCCGCCGACGAGCAGCGCCGCGACGGCGGTGCCGTGCTGGCGGCCGGACTCGGGAAAGCCGTGGTCCGAAAGGCGAAGAACTTCGACCCGGCCATTCGCGAAGGCGGCATGCGCAGGATTGATCGCCGTGTCGATGAGGCCGATCGTGACATTGCCACCGCAACCGGCTGGAAGACCGGTATTAGCCGGCCAGCCGATCAGGCCTGCGGCGGCGCAGTGGGATCCGGCACATTCGGCTTCTTGTCCGGGCCGGTAGTAATGCACGAAATCCGCTGTCGACTGCGGAGCGGCGTCGATGACAAGATCGCGCGCAGCCTCCGGCGGCATGTTGGGCGGTATGCGCAGCCGGACCAGCTCCGACCCCAGAAGCTGGATGTCGGTGCGGTCAAGGACGGTGAAGCCCGTTGCCTGAAGCCGACCGATTTCAGCCGAACTCAGCCCGGTCGCTACGATCTGGTCCGGTGCCCGAGACGGCAAAGGGAGGGCGGGCCGTTGCGCGCGCCTGCCGCCGCGTCTTGGCGGACGCGGAAGAAACCGATCGGTCAGCGTGCGAAACAGATTCGTTCCGGTCGACCGGCGGGGAATCGCTCCCGATCCACCAGACGACGAGCCGGATTGACCGCCGCCACCGTCATCACCACCATCGTCACCACCACCACCACCGTCATCATCGGCGAACGCCGATTTTGGTCCGAACTCTCCGAGCACCAGCAGGCCGCCCGTCGGATGAAGATCGACCATTAACGCGACGGCTACCCAGAATGGCAGCAGGGCTCTTGGTCTCAGCCAGGCGGTGGCGCCCATATCTCCCTCACATTTCCGCCGTTGCCGATTTTCAACATCGCGAGGCTAGCGGACCTATCCGACAATAAGCTAGCTTTGCGAGGAAACGGGTGCGGGACCGCTTTATTCCAAAATAACTTGGAGCAACATGCCGGAAAAAACCGACCGCGTCCAAGACCAGCTTGTCGCTTTTCTCCCGAATCTCCGCCGGTTCGCGATTGCGCTCTGCCGGTCCCGCGATATTGCGGACGATCTCGTTCAGCGAGCCTGCGAACGGGCGCTCGCCAACGAGCAGCGTTTCGAGCAAGGAACGCGCTTCGACGCGTGGATGTTCAAAATTCTCCGAAATCTGTGGATCGATGACATCCGCAGGCGCAAGGTCGCCGGCCCGCAGGACGATGTCGACGAGTGCCATGACATCGCCGGCATTTCCGGTGAGCGCGAGATGGAGGCGCGGCTGGCGCTGAACAGCGTGGCGCAAGCCATTGGCGAACTTGCCGGCGATCAGCGCGACGTGCTGCTTCTCGTCTGTGTCGAAGAGCTTTCCTACAAGGAAGCCGCGGAAGTCCTTGCCGTGCCGATCGGGACGGTGATGAGCAGACTGGCCCGGGCGAGAAAGAATCTGGCGGAGGCGACGGGAATATCCATGGCTCCCACCCGTTCTGCGGTCACAAAAGGGGCTAGCAAATGACCGAAGAGACGTTTTCGGACGAGATCCTGATGCGGTTCGCCGATGGTGAGCTTGATCCGGAGACGGTCGCCAGGATCGAGCAGGCGATGGAGATCGATGACCGTCTGGTTACCAGGGTTGCCATGTTCATCGAAACCAGAGCGCAGGCGCAGGCCGCGCTGAAGCCGCTGCTCGACGAGCCGGTTCCCGAAAAACTTGTGGCCGCCGTTGAGCAAATGATCGAGGCCAGGCGCGCCGTCGAGAAGGCGGCATCCGTATTGCCCTTCGGCGGCGGGCGCATAGCGGCGCCTCCATCGAGGTCTCACTGGAGGCTGCCGATTGCCGCCTCTCTCGTGGCGGCCGTCGTCGGCGCGCTCACCGGGTATTGGGCAGCAGGTACCAACGAACGCAGGCAGGGCGGGCTATGGGTTGCCGGCGTCATTAGGCCGGCCCTGGCCCAAGCCCTTGAAACGGTCGAGTCCGGCAAGGAAATCAGGCTCGCCGGGATCAGTGACCGATTCCGGGCAATCGCTACCTTTCGCAACAATTCGCAGGATTTGTGCCGAGAATTCGAGGTTGACTCGCAGGACCGCTCCACGGTGGTGTCGGTCGCCTGCCGTTCCGGCGACGAATGGCGCGTCAGCTTCGCGGTCGTGGCCCCCGGCGACGCCGGAGGCTATGCCCCGGCCTCGTCGACCGAAGCCCTCGACGCCTATCTTTCGGCGATCGAAGCGGGCGCTCCGATGTCAGCCGAGGAGGAAGTCCAAGCGTTGACCGAGGTCCGTCGGAAGGACCGGAAGTGAAGCTGCAACGGCCCCCGTTCTCTAAATGGAATCCGGCTTTCTCTGAATGGAATAAAGCCGGCAATCGCCCGTTACTCCGCCGGACCGCAACTGCCGGTCCAGTCTGAAACAAGGAGTAACTACCATGACAAGACACAGGAAACTCAAGTCGACACTGGTCGCAGGAATGGCAGCGCTCGCGAGCACCGCGGCGCAGGCGAAGGAATATCCCGCGGCGTCACCGGAAACCGAGGGTCCGCCG
>NZ_RZSX01000562.1:0-4293 GCF_004023105.1 Mesorhizobium sp. M5C.F.Ca.IN.020.32.2.1
GTTGCGGTTGATGACCCGGGTGACGTGGACGACGATCGGCGCCATGACCAGGCAGATCGCGTCGTTGACCAGGAAGGCTGACAGGACGCCGGTCAGCAGCGTCACCATCAGCAGCAGCATAAACGGCGCATGTGCGTGCTCGATGGCAACGGCGCCGAGTGCGCGAAAGGCGCCCGATACCTTCAGATGCGCGACGACGATCATCATGCCGAGCAGCAGCGTGATGGTGTCGAAATTGATGGCGCGGTAGGCGTCCTCCAGGCTGAGCGCGCCGATGGCGATCATCGCCGCACCACCGAGCAGTGCAACGCCTGCCCGGTCAAGGCGTAAGCCGGGGATCCTGCCGATGGCAACGCCGGCATAGGTCAGGATCAGGATCAGCAGTGCCGCCGCACCCATCAATGTCATTCGTGGGAAAGCCCCGTTCAGATCCGCCCTGCCCCGCCATAACGGTAGCCGGCGCAAGCTATGATTCCTGCCGCCATACTCACCCGAGCTCAATCCGATCGGGCAAGCCTTGGCAATATCAAACATTGATGCGACGCGCACAGCGTCGAACCATCGGAGGGACTGGCGCACCATCGGCCAACTCATCCAGACAATCACACCAGCAGAGTTTCTCGTAAAACGCTGGGTATGCTTCCGTCGAAGATGAAGGCTTAGAAGAAGCCCAGGCTCATTGAAATCGTGGCTCGATCATGGCGAGGATGGAGACTGTCTCCACCTATGGGCAGGCCGACCAGCAAAGCGAAGAACGCGCCTTCGGCATGGCAAGGCGAGCGCTGAACACCCGACTGACGCTGGAACAAGCAGCCGATTGCGGAGTTGAAACGGCGGTAGAGGTTTGCCGGAATGAGTTCCACTCCCGTGCTGCGGTACATTTATTGGGTAATTGTTCTCGACGTTTCGGTCGTGCTTGCGCCTTACGCTCTTAGCGCGGCGTGGCCGCAATGACGCAGCGCGATCCTAACGCCACTTCACCACAGGAAGACAAGAAGGACGGCATCGGACGAGCACTTGGACTCGGCCTTATCACCGGCGCTGCTGACGACGACTGCTCGGCCATCGGTACCTATGCTAGTGCCGGCGCGCGCTTTGGCCCAGACCTGCTTTGGACCGCTCCTGTAACGCTGCCGATGATGTACACTGTCGTGTATCTCTCGTCGAAGCTTGGACAGGTTTCGGGCCGCGGCCTCTTTCATGCGATCAAGGACTTCTACCCACGGTGGCTGCTCTGGGCTGTTCTTGTGGGCGTGCTGATCGGCAACACTATCGAAGCAGCCGCCGATCTCGGCGGCATGGCTGCATCCATCAACATCTTCCTTCCTGTTCCGATCCCCCTCATTGTGATCGTAGTCGCGGCCGCGATCTTTGCTCTCCAGCTTTGGGGCTCCTACACGCTCATTCGTAACATCTTTCGCTGGCTCGCGCTGGCCCTGCTTGCCTATGTCGGCTCAGCCATCATGGCGAAGCCGGATGCGGCAGCCGTGCTGTGGGGCACCCTTGTTCCGAAGATCGAGTTCAGCCGCGAGTTCCTGTCCATTCTGGTGGCTATCATCGGCACCACCCTTTCAGCGTACCTCTACACCTGGCAGTCGAATGAGGAGGTGGAGGAAGAGATTGCCGAGGGGAGAACGACGCTGAAGGAGCGCAAGGGTGCCACGGACGGTGAACTGCGCCGCTCCCGCCGCGATATCCTGATCGGCATGATCTTTTCCAATCTCATCATGTACTTCATCATCCTGTCGACAGGGTCTACGCTCTATGAAGCCGGCGAGCACGACGTAGAGACCGCCGCTCAAGCAGCCGAAGCTCTCAAGCCGCTCGCTGGTGCAGCCGCTGGCGTACTGTTCGCTGCCGGCGTGATCGGGGTCGGGTTCCTTGCCGTTCCGGTCATGACGACAGGTGCGGCATACGATCTGGCACAGGCAGTTGGATGGAAGCACAGTCTTCATGCCAAGCCGCGTGAGGCGCCAAAGTTCTACATCGCGATCGGCGCCTTCACGCTGATTGCTGTCGGCCTGAATTTCCTGGGTTTCAACCCGATGAAGGCGCTCGTCTGGTCCGGCATCGTGCAGGGCTTTTCTACGCCGCCACTGCTTCTTCTTATCATGCTAATGACGAACAACCCGCGGATCATGGGAGACAAGGTCAACAGCCGCACTACCAACGCTCTGGGATGGGCTACTACGATCGCAATCTTTTCCGCCTCTTTAGGGCTGGTAGCGACCTGGTTTATCTAAGGTCACCATGACGCTCGCGCCATACCCCGGCAATTCGAGCTCACACGTCTCTACCGTGCTCCCGGGGCGGCGTGGCCAAGTGCGCGTGCTTCTGGAAAATCGCAATCTTGTCGGGATAGGTAATCCGGATCTCGCGTCCGCATCCGTCGCACCTGTAATGGGAAACGACCTGAAACCAGCTGCCATTCTTGATGACGGTGAAGTTGCACTGCGGGCATTGGAAAGTCAGGCCAACAGAGAATAGGCTGGGAGAGAGGGACATTGCAGCACTTCGCATTCTGGAGAGTTTTGAGGCAGCTTGGTTAGTCCAGCGTCTCCACGACGAAGGAAGCGGCAATTAAATCGTCGGCATCGATTCTGCCCTTGCCGCCCTCCATGACGGCTGCGACCTTGCGAAAGGTCTTCAGTTCACTCTCGGTAATCCGGGCGCCGCGCATCCTCTCATTGAGGTCGGCCACGCGCATTCGCAGCGCCTGGGACGCTCCAATCTCACGGTTCGACATGGTGATCACATTCCTCGTCGCTTGACTTCCCGCCGCACCTTTCGGCACGGCGGGCTGTCCTCCCAGTCGCTTTGGTCATTCTATGACTTTGATGATCTTGCGTGTGCCCGGGTCAACGACAACGGTCCGGTTGTCGACCACCACGGTGCGGTATTTTGTGTCGGGGACTTCATGAAGCTCGACCGTCTCGGGCAGGGTTGAGCCGATATTGAGCTCCACTCCAGGGATTTTCACCGATGCTAGCGGCTGCTTCTTGACATATTCCCTGATGACCGTCTCCTGTTCAGGCTCGATGACTACGTCCTGAGCAGCAGCGGCGCCGATACCTGCCAGCAGCAGAAATCCTGCGGCTGCAGTGGAAAGACGCATTCTCATAAGTGCCTCCTCATGTGAACTCTGTGCGCTCAACGGCACCGCCTTAGCGCCAGGCTCACTAAACCTCAGGCAGTCGCAAACGTTCCCTGGTTGGGCTTCGGTCTGATCCAGACGGGACCTAAGTCTCACCTGTTTTCGCGTAATAGCCCTGACATCGCGCCACCCGGAACTGCCGCTGCTCGCAGTAGTTGCTCGCTGTGAGTTCACGGGAGGAGCCCATGGAGAATAGCGTCCACCAAGCCCGCTGGTTACTCGCTCCGGTCTTCGCCGTCTCCATCGCGTTCCTGGTGATGGGAATGGTCGTTAGCTAGGAACAATCTGATGTTGACGATTGGACCGAAGAACGAAATTGAGATCTGCGCAGCTAAGTCCCTTCCTGCGCTGATAAAGGACCACCCGCCATTCCTCGATTTGGCGGGTGGTCCGAGCGAGCGCGATTGAGGCGTCGTCGTCGCTGGAGCCCAGCACCGAGGCGTGGCGCAGCTCTTCCTCGCCACGGAGATGCCTGATGTGGAGCCTCATGCCGGGGCACAGCGCGGTTCGTCGCGTATTTATGCCTTCGGTGTAGCCGGTCGCGCGGTTTTGAGTTTCTGACACCGGATTTTAGAGCACTCACCCGTCTTTACTTTCCCGAAGCGTTCTCGCAGCCGTGGATGCCCTAGCCATGGAATCCGCCAAAGCTACAAACACGGATTCGTCCGCAGGTTTCGCGACAAAAGTACCGGCCTTGAGGCCTACCGCGGGCCTCGATGTCCGTGGCACTATAAATTAAAAAGGGATATTAACGGGCCACGAGTTCTTCAGCAACCGAAGAGCTGATGCAGCTGCAAGAGCACGTCCAGGATGACGACGTCAGGCTCAACAAGGGCCGAAATTTGTCGTGCACGATTGCAACTTGGCTCTGAGGCCACCGCAAAGCCAGCCTCTCTGAGTGACGTCTCGATATTCGATGACGATCATCGGCTCGTCCTCAGAGATGAGCGCTAGAGGCTTTCTCATGTCCCCTTCCTTGATGGGCAGGAGCACGATGTGCGCTGATCTCCCGGCAACGGCGCCCGGATGTCGCGCCGCACCTAGTCTTCCCAAAGCCTTGGAAGCGAGCGTGCCAAAGATCGTTCTTGCCGCGCAAGTGCTTCACCCCGGTCTTGATCGGGAGGGGACACTGATCTCGC
>NZ_RZSX01000563.1:0-4285 GCF_004023105.1 Mesorhizobium sp. M5C.F.Ca.IN.020.32.2.1
ACATAGCCGCCCATAAGCGCGAAGGCGCCCTGGCCGATATTGATGCGGCCGATGTAGAAAGTCACCCACACCCCGGCGCTGGCGATGCTGAGCAGCGCGACCGAGGTCAGCGTGTAGTAGAGGTCGAGCCGACCGGTCGCCTCGATCAGCCAGGGCACGCCGATGAGTACGACCAGCAGGAAGACAGCGACGGCGAGGATGTTGCGTGTACGCTTCATGTCCATCACCCCCACGGCTTGCCCATGAGCCCGTTCGGGCGGATGCTCAGGAACACCATCAGCGCGGCGAAGATGACGAGATAAGTGACGTCGCCATATTGGCGTAGCATCGTCAGGCCGACCGATTCCATCATGCCGAGGATGAAGCCGCCGGCGATCGCTCCGCTGACCACGCCGGCCCCGCCGATCATCACCATCAAGAACGCCTTGATCGAGATCGGCCCGCCGATGCCCGAATTGACCCCGGTGATGGCGACCAGCAGCCCGCCGACTATGCCGGCAAGCATGGCGCCAAGCGCAAAGCCGATCATCGAATAGCGGTCGACCTCGACGCCCATAAGCTGCGCCGCGACCCGGTCCTGCGCCAGCGCCCGCATGGCGCGTCCAGGCTTGCTGTATTGCATGAAAAGCACGAAAGACGCGATGAACAGTATGGCGAGAGCGCCGACCAGCAGCCGGTCGTAAGGCATTATCAGGCTGTCGGAGGCGAAGACGCCCTTGACGATTTTCGGTACGCCGCGCTGCTTTTCCCCGAACAGGAGGAGGATCACGGCGTCGAGGAAGAATGCGACCGCCGCCGCGAGAAGCATCGTACTTTCCTCCCGCACGCTTCGCTTAATCACCGTCCTGAAAAGGAATTTCTCGACCAGCGCTCCAATGACCAGCAGCGTGATCCCGGACGCGACCAGCGCGATGACGAAAGGCATGCCGAGCTGGCCATAAACGGTGTAGGTGACGAAGCCGCCGAGAACGTACATCTGCCCATGGGCAAAGTTAAGCACGTTCATCAGCGCGAAGATCAGGGTCAGACCGAGCGCGATCAAGGCGTATTGCGCGCCAAGATAGAGGCCGTTGGCGATGACTTGTTCCATCAGGATGGTTCCGGCCGTTTAGAGGCTCAAGACGAAATTCTCGAGCCCCTGCGGCAATCCGCTTCGGTTCAGTTGCGTCAATCGACTTGAGCGACGAAGAGCGTCTCGAACTTGCCGTCGCGGTATTCCGTGACCACCATCGGGACCGAAAGCTGGCGCTTCTGGCCGAACGACGTCATTCCGACATAGGACAGCTTGGCATCCTGCTTCAGGTAGGGATTGGGTGCCGAGAAAGTGTCGATCGCCTTCTTGAACTCCTCGACATTGTCAATCGCGGCCGGGTTCACCTTCAGCGTCTCGATGATGTATTCGAGCGCGTAGACCTTGGTGTTGGACTCGTCATTGTATTCACCGAACATTTTCGTATAGCGGTCGACGAATTCCTTCATCGTGTCGGACGCGATTTCGGGCGTCGATGCGCCGCCGACCGAGATGAAGCCGTTGGCCAACTCGCCTGCGCCCTCTTCCAGCACCTTGGCATCCTGCGCCGTTTCGGTGGAGATGAGGCCTTCGTAGCCGAGCTCGCGCGCAGCGCGGATCAGCAGCGGCGCATTGCCGGGCGCGACTCCCGAAAGCACCAGCAGGTCCGGTTTTTGTAAGACGATCGGCGTCAGTACCGGCGTGAAATCGCGGGTATCGTTTTGGTAGACATCCGTGGCAGCTACAACCTCGAGCCCAAGCGCCTTTGCCGCGGCAACACCGCCATCCCGCTGGCTCAGCGGATCGGATTCGTTGGCGGCGACAAAGGCAATTTTCTTCACGCCCCTGTTTTCCATGAGATATTTGTAGATCGCCGGAGCCGACTGGTAGTTGGCGATCATGCCGAGCACGGCGTTGGACGCCGGCGGGGTGTAGAGTTCCTTCGGGAACGCGTAGGGAAAATAGATGATGCCCTTGGATTCAGCCACGGGACGCACCGCCGCCGCGCCGTCGTCGACATTTGGACCGACGACATAGTGAATGCCCTCTTGGGCCATCTTCTCCATGCCGGCGATCGCCCGCTTCGGGTCCTTCTGGTCGTCGAAGGTGACGATTTTGATGTCATAGGTCTCGTCACCAATCTTCACACCGCCGGTTTCGTTGATCCAGGCGGCGCGCGTCTGCATCGAGCGGACATTGGATGTGCCCCACGCAGCGGCCGCGCCACTCGTCACGCCGACAAAGCCGATCTTGAGCTCCTTATTGGCGGCGTGCACCGTGATTGTGCCGCCGGCCATGATTGCCAGCGCGGAGACGGCGCCGAGCGCCGCGGATGTGATTATTGAACGTCTGTTGATCATTGTTGTTTCCCCTTTGGAGGCCGCGCATTGTTGCGACAGAACTCGACCGATGCGCGGACTATCGTGAGTGAAGGCTCAAATCGATCAACTGTCAACAAAGCTTTTTCAGATTGTTGACAATCTTGTGAGCGGTCGTCGGTGGCCCAACTTCGTTTCGACCATCGCTTTCGCGGGTTGCGAGATCGATTACGTCCGGCACCCGCTCGCGTCTTAAACGTCCGTCCGACGGCATCCTGTTACGAGAATTCCGATGAGCGAGGAGCTGATCCGCCTACCCGGGGCAATGGAGCCAGTCACGCGTCCTGGCATTCAGCACCGCCGGTGCGAGCATCCCGGCTGTGGCAAGCATGTGGCGTGGGGCTTTGCCAAGCCGCGGCAGACCCCACGCTGGTTCTGTTTCGAGCACCGCGTCGCTTACCTCATGCGGGCATCAAATCAATGACCCGCATGATCGCGACCGCACTGCTCGTGTTCTGAGTGCCTTCTGTCGTAGCGCCTTTAGCGCAGGCCCAAACATCACCCTTCTTGACTGTAAACTTTTCTTTGTTGTGAACGACCGAAAGTTCTCCCTCAGTCATGTGGCAGAGCATGTCGTTCGTCATCATGTTGTCTGGCGTCTTCGCGCCGGGTTGGATAACAACGTCGCGTAGCATGACCGTTTTATAAGCTGGTATGACCGAAGCCCGCTCACCAAGCGCTACAACTCTGACGCCCGGGCCGACCTCCTTACCCTCATCGGGGCCGTAAGTCTGTGCGGCGGCTGGGGTCGCCCAAGCGATCAGTGGCGTTGCGGCCACTGTAAGACCGAGTGCAAATGTGGATCTACGATTGACGGCTTCCATTGCTTCCTCCCTATCAAAAGTTGGTCGGAAAGGTAGGCCAACAAATCAAGGATGAGCCGTTGCGGCCCAAAGTCAACTGATCTTCCGTTGGGTTTTGACCCTAATCTGATGAAGGTCCAACTGACATATTTCCCAGGCTTTGCCAATGACAGTCGCGCATTCTCCTCCTCCAGCGTCTTCAGCCGCTTCGCCTCTGACACCTCCATGCCTCCGTATTTCGCTTTCCATTTGTAGATGCTGGCGTCGCTGACGCCGTGCTTGCGGCACAGATCGGTCACCGGAATATCAGCGACTGTGCTGGGTTGAGCGCTGGTGCCCCGAGGGCCGAGAATATACGATCAGGTTGTAGAGAACGGCAGTGCGCTGTCCATGCGCCGCGGAATGCTCCCCTCGGCGATCACGGGAATAGTAGAACACTACCGCCGGCGGATCGGCGCCGCCGAACGGTCGGTGATCGCGCACATAGCCATAATCGGCCGGTATCGGTCTTGCCCTTGGCCTGCGGGCGCGGGCTGATTTCCGACACTATCGCAAAATCTCCATAGCCTGCGATCTTAAGAGTCCAATCCTATCAGTCGATACGGGCTCAAAAAAACAATACAATGGACCGTAGCGACGCGTTTCTCGCTTCGGACTCGCCCGCCGACCTCGCATCTCGGCGGTCGTGGGTGACGAGATACCCGCCATGAGGTTATCGACAAGTCAATGTTCGCCTTTATTGAGGGGGCCGAAGGTCCAGATTTTAAAGTGGCGATTCGAAGAGTTGGGGAGAAATATACCGCCCGTCGCGACGATGCACCTGCGCGCCTTTTTTCCGCAAGAAATACCGTTGCGCCTTGCCTTGGCAGGCCTGGAACTTGCCGCCCGATACGGTGACTTCAACGGCGGCTATAGTCCAAACCAGATTTATGTGGCTCAAGCAAAAGGAACGCCAGCTAATATGATTTCATCCGATTTCGGATCAGTCGCCTCTTGGCGTTCCGGTGCCGTCGAAGGGCCGAAGCGGATTAACCGGAGAATCGCAGCGCCTCATGAAGGACTGGGATATTGGGAGTGAGGGCATGATCGAGACG
>NZ_RZSX01000564.1:0-4276 GCF_004023105.1 Mesorhizobium sp. M5C.F.Ca.IN.020.32.2.1
GCGCCGTTTTATGTAGGAGTGGCCGGTCTTCCAATAGTCGGTGACGGCGCCATCGGCACGCAGGGCGGCGTCGGTGTTGAACAATCCGGTCGACTTGACGTCGACGACGAAGGTCGAGCCGGGATGCAGTCGCGCGATGTCGCGGGCGAGCATGACGCCGACCTTGTCGGCGAAGATCTCGTTGCCTTCATTGTCGACCACGCCGCAGCGGTCGCCATCGCCGTCGAAGCCAAGCCCGACGTCGGCTCCCGTTTCCAGCACCTTGTCGCGGATGGCGTGCAGCATCTTCATGTCTTCGGGATTTGGATTATAGTTCGGAAACGTATGGTCGAGCTCGACATCGAGCGCAATCACCTCGCAGCCGATCCGTTCCAGCGCTTCCGGTGCAAAGGCGCCGGCGGTGCCGTTGCCGCAGGCGGCGACCACCTTGAGCTTTCTCGCTATGCGCTTGTCCCGGGTCAGGTCGTCCAGATAGGTTTTGCGGAAATCCGCAACGAAGTCATAGCAGCCGCCGCCGACAAGGTCGAAGTCGCCGGCAAGGACGATCGTCTTCAATGCGCTCATTTCCTCCGGACCGAAGGTCAAGGGGCGCGCCGCCCCCATCTTGACGCCGCTCCAGCCGTTTTCGTTGTGAGAAGCGGTGACCATGGCCACGGACGGCGTATCGAGCGCGAACTGGGCGAAATAGGCCATCGGCGACAGCGCCAGCCCGATATCCTTAACTCGCGCGCCGGCGGCCATCAGCCCGGAAACCAGCGCCAGCTTGATCGCAAGCGAATAGGAGCGGAAATCATGACCGGTCACGATGTCCGGGCCGGCGCCCAGGCGCCGGATCAGCGTGCCGAGCCCCATGCCCAGCGCCTGGACACCGATCAGGTTAAGCTCAGGCGGCTCCGCAGAGCCAGGATGGCCGAACCACCAGCGCGCATCATACTCACGAAAGCCGGACGCCTTGATCAGCGCCGAGGTTTCAAACTCGAAGGTGTTGGGACGGGCTTCGCTAACGATCTTCAGGGGCAAGACAGCAACTCCAAGCGGCTGGAATCAGGGTGTTTCGAGGCGGGTGGCCGATACCTATTACACGAGCCTTTATGCAGTGTTTATCGCGCAGGAAACTGAAACCTGTATGACCTTAAGGCGAAAGCGGAAGAAATGCGACAGAAGCGCCGCCATTGGCGCTTGCAGGAACGAAGTGCCACGGCTATAAGCCCGCGGTCTGGTCACGGAGTGTAGCGCAGCCTGGTAGCGCACATCGTTCGGGACGATGGGGTCGCAGGTTCAAATCCTGCCACTCCGACCAGAAGCTCCTCTCCTCTCCCATCAAGTTGGCCTGCCCGGGGTGATCATGTATCCCGGCGAACAGCGGTTTTGCCGAAGAACTCGCGTTTCGCGGCCTCACCGACCAGCCGCAGCCGTGAGGCATTGCGAAGCAGTCGCCTGGGTCGTTTGAGCGCGCCCCAGTTCAGGAAATACTTGGCCATGATACCGGGCGTCCTGCTGTGCGAGCCGGCATGGGCGACGCGATAGACGGCGCCGCGAAACGGCAGCGTCGCCAGAGGCGTACCGCGCTCGGCCAGAATGTCTGCAATCCGGATATGACTGCCGAGCATCGACTTCATCCAGTCGGGAGAGGCATCCCCGTAACGGTCGGGCAGACCATAGAGGTCCGACCGGATTATCAATGACGTCCCGCAAAGATGGTTAAAGTCGTCATAGCCGAGCAGGAGCTTGCCGCCGTCGTCCCAGACATAGCCGCGGTCGATGGTCCATCCGTTTGCGTTTCGGTTCTCCGACACGTGCTGGACAAGGCGGGCGCTCACGAAATCGTCGTCGTCGACGATCATGAAGAAGCGGCTGTCGCGTGCCCGCAGCATGCCCTTCAGCACGCGGCGGCCCTTGTCGACGCGGAAGGCGTCGTAGAAGTCCTCCTTGCTCACCCCACCGCGCTCATGCGCATCGTTTGGCGGAAAGGTCACGCGTTCGACACTGAAGCGCTCGGGGAGATTTGGCAGATCGGCGCCCTCGTTTGCGACGATGATGCCCCGCCAGTCGTCGTTGGTCTGGCTCGATATCGAGCGAACCGTCTGGGCGAGATTCGCCTTGAGCCTGCTCCAGTCGCGCGCATTGTCCTGGTGGCGCACGGGAATGATGAAGGTGACGAGTGTCATCTCAACCTCAGCAAATGTCTTCTGCGTGCCAAAGATCAGGCGGCGACAGCGGCTGCCTGCCGCGCCCAGCCGATCCCGTCGTCGAGCGAGGTCGCCTTGTAGGAAAGGTCGGATCCGCCCGAGAATGCCGCCATGAACCGCCGTATCTTGCCGTAGCTGTTGTCGAGGACCGCATGCGGCCGACCGATCAGCAGCGAGCAGATATGGACGTGCAGGCGATCGGTGACGATCGCACGCCCGCGCGAAATCTGCCGGATGCCTCGCCGGAAGCGATTGTGCGCGGCCGCGTCCAGCTTGCGCAGCCGCACCTCTGCCGGCTTGAGCGCCAGTAGCGCGGAGGCAGCACCAATCGCCTTGGCGATGCGCACCTGCCGCGCAGATTCGGTGATCCAGTCCTCCATCGGAATGTCGGGGTAGGCCGAGCGATCCGCGTCACCTGCCTTCTCGAGGTCCGCCCTCAACATCGCCAGCACCGGAAACTCGGATGCTTCCGGTTCGAGCGCGCCGATGCAGAATGCCATATCTGGGCAAAGCCGCACCTCGCAATCGAAGTGCTTCTCCGCGAATGCCTTCGATTCCTCGTCGCGCACCAGGAGAACAAAGTTCTTGTGCCCGCCGATGATGCGCGCGCTCCTTTCCCGGCGCTCCTGCGACTTGTAGTGAATCGATTGCGGAAACTGGATGATCCGGCGGTTGGGGAATTGCTCGAGTACGCGCTCGCGGAAATCCTGATGCGTGATCCAGAGGTCGCCGAAATTGCCGCCGCCATGGATGAAGATCGGTCCAGTCGGGACGGCCCGTTCGAGATCCTCCGCCGAGAAGTCGCGCATGCGCGAGACATAGGCCGGCCGCTTGTCGTAGCGGTCTTTCAGGTAGGCCATCTCGCCGAGCCAGATGGCTGAGTCGCCGCAATTGCGGATATCCGGAAAGTCGAGGATCGCCAGCGGCTCGTCCGCCCGGACATAGTCCTTCAGGCAGTCATGGATCATGTCCTGCAACCTGTCGATCAGAACCGGAGGCGTTTCCACTGGCATTCCTCTTCCTCCATCTGGCCGACCGTTCGGCTCGTGTTGCAGCAAATCCGACGTGCTAGATTCAGCCATGGCGAACCTTCGACAGTATCTTGCCCAAGATGTTCAGGATTTCCCGCTCGGGGCCATCGGGCCGCTTCATCGACAGCCATAACCCGAAGCTCGACCCGCAATAGAGGACCGCGCCCAACGGAACGAGGATCGCCAGCTGCCAAGCAAGCCCCACGCTGTCGTTCGCCGCGGGCAGCCAGGTCGAGGCGAACAAGACGCCCGCGGCCATGATCGCGATGCTTGCGAGCGCGCGCCCGTTGGCCGCCAGCTGCTCCAGCACCGTGACGCCGATGAAGTGCTTGACCAGCACCATGTTGACGAGCGCTCCGAGCAGTCCGGTGAACACTCGGCTGTAGATGACACCTTCGAGCCCGTAGAGCATGAGGGCGCCGAAGATGATCGGTACGCGGACGAACAGCATCTGCGTGTCCCGGACGAATAGAAGCCTCGTCTTGCCCTTCGCCATGCCGAGCGGCTGCACCAGCGAGCCCAGCGTCTGCAGGGCGTACACCGAGGCGAGCGACTGGATGATGAAGATTGCCGGCGCCCATTTTTCACCCAGCGTCAGCCTGACCAGGGGATCGGCGATCACCGCAACGCCGATGCCGGCAGGAAGCGCGATCGCGGCGACAAGTGCCTGGACGCGCTGATAGGCGGCGGCGAGGCGGCCTGGGTCGTCGCGAATTGTGGCGAAGCTCGGGTAGATCGTCTGGGTGAGCGGCGCCGTCGCCTCGCGTGTCGGCAGGCGGGCGAGATTGCTGCCGAAGGTATAGTAGCCAAGCTGCGCATTGCCGAGCACCTTGCCGATCAGCAGGTGGTCGAAGCGCCAGTTGAGCGTGTTGACGATCTGGCCGGCCGTCAACCAGGCCGAGAAAGAGAAGAACTCCCGCATGTGCTTGAAGACGATCCTCGGGCGGAACGGCACCACCAGATAGGAGGTGACGAGATAGGTCGCCTGGCTCACGAGGGTCCCCACCACGAGGGCCCAGTAGCTGTGGAAGATTATCGCGATGGCCACCGCCACGA
>NZ_RZSX01000565.1:0-4271 GCF_004023105.1 Mesorhizobium sp. M5C.F.Ca.IN.020.32.2.1
ACCCGTCGGTGACCGAACCGCTGCATGCGCAGCCGATCGATCCGCCGACCGTGACGATGTCGTTCCTCGTCAACGATAGCCCGCTGGCCGGGACCGAGGGCGACAAGGTGACCAGCCGCGTCATTCGCGACCGCCTGCTGCGCGAGGCCGAAGGCAATGTGGCTCTGAAGATCGAGGAGTCGCCGGACAAGGATTCGTTCTTCGTCTCCGGCCGCGGCGAATTGCAGCTTGCCGTGCTGATCGAGACGATGCGCCGCGAAGGTTTTGAGATCGCCGTGTCGCGACCGCGCGTCGTGATGCAGCAGGGTGACAACGGCGAATTGCTGGAGCCGGTCGAGGAAGTCGTTATCGACGTCGACGAGGAGCATGCCGGCGTCGTCGTGCAGAAGATGTCGGAGCGCAAGGCCGAGATGGTCGAGTTGCGCCCCTCAGGCGGCAACCGCCAGCGCATCGTCTTCCACGCGCCGACGCGCGGCCTGATCGGCTACCAGTCGGAACTGTTGACCGACACGCGCGGCACCGCTGTCATGAACCGGCTGTTCCACGCCTACGAGCCTTACAAGGGTGAGCTGCCGGGCCGCACCAACGGGGTGCTGATCTCCAATGAGCAGGGTGAATCAGTGGCTTATGCCATGTGGAACCTGGAAGACCGCGGTCCGATGGTCATCGATCCCGGCGTCAAGGTCTATCAGGGCATGATCATCGGCATCCATTCGCGCGACAACGACCTCGAAGTGAACGTGCTGAAGGGCAAGAAGCTGACCAACATCCGCGCCGCCGGCAAGGACGAGGCGGTGAAGCTGACGCCGCCGATTCGCATGACGCTGGAACGCGCGCTGGCCTGGATCCAGGACGACGAACTGGTCGAGGTGACGCCGAAGACCATCCGCCTGCGCAAGCTCTATCTCGACCCGAACGAGCGCAAGCGTTTTGAGAAGTCGGCGAAAGTGGTCGGCGCGGCCTAAGGGCAACACCGCGCAATGAGCGGCAAACTCGTCACGGCTGTCATATACGACAATCGGCCCAAGGCCGAAGTTTGCGTTTCGATGCTCGCAGCGTATGGGATCTATGCCTCGCGACTCATATGACCGACAGCAGGCTCGGCCTGATCCATGTGCAAGTCGTTGACAGTGATGTCGAAGCGGCCAAGGGTTTGATTGGCTCGGTCCCCGAAGAGGGCGACTGACCCCTGGTCGCAGTTATCTCGCCTTATCCACCTGCAGCCGAGATGATGGCTTCTCGGTCGGGCTCACCGACGAGCTCGATGCGGATCACCATCCCCGCTCGAGGCGGCTTGCGCAAAGCTTTGGCCCGGTCCGGACCAACGACCAGCAATCGCTTCTCTTCCCAGGCCTGAAGCCGCGATCGCGAGATGCCGAGTTCGCTGGCGAGCAACCGGTCTAGCCGCAGCGCTGTCGGCGTTTCGAGCCCGAGTTGGAGTTCGAGAGCGGTGGTGTTTTCCGGCCTGTCGCCGAGCACCTCCTTGTGAATGGCGGCTTCAGGAAACTCCTCGACGCGCCCGATCCTGCTGCGCAGTGCGGCAACATCGAAGGCATGGCGACGCGCCAGGGCCGGGTCGTTGCTTTCGAGCGCCTGCAGCAACGCAGGCTCGATGTCGCGGCGGTTGCACCGCTCCAGAATGCCGAAATTCCAGGAATTGTCGCAACCGACGCATCGGTAGATCAGCCACGCATCGATGCGTTTGGCGTTGGCGTTGACGCGGAATTTCCCACTGCTGTGGTAAGCCTTGAGGCCGTTGCAGCGGTTGCAATTGATCAGAGGTCGAGGTGCGGTTTTGGGCGCGATCGCCCAGCGGATAAGCAGTATCGAAGACATGCCGAGAAGCCCTTCCCGTCGGGAAGTTCGTCAGATCGGCGATGTCGAGATGCCCATGTGGGCCACGGCGTGGCGAGAGGCTGCGGTGGTCGGAAATCAGGTGTCGCGGGTGGTGAAACGCAACAACGGTTCAGCAGTGCCAAACCGGTCTCGAACCGCCACCCTGAGGAACACATGTATGAAGCAGACGTCGCGAAAACGGCGCCATGCATTGTGTCGGGGGAGTTGACGAGACCGGCGGTTACGTAGGCAAAGTGAAGCTCGAAAATGTGTCGGGACGGAACTTCTAGCCGCGAGAAGTTTGGCCGGCAAGGCTCTTCTCGGTGAGCGCTACCGTTGCCCGGCCAGTTGGGCTAGTCTTGCGTAAGAGCCAACGCCCGAAAACAGAGATATCGGTCATGCACTTCACATCGCTTCTGATCTTCGCCGCCGCCCTGTTCGTCGCCGCCGGCTCGCCCGGCCCCTCGATTGCCGCTCTGGTGGCGCGGGTTATCGCAAAAGGCTTTCGCGATGTGTTTCCGTTCCTGCTCGCCATGTGGATCGGCGAGGGTATCTGGCTGTCGCTGGCGGTGTTTGGGCTGGCGGTGGTGGCGCAGACCTTCCATCTCGCCTTTGTCGTGCTGAAGTGGGTCGGCGTCGCCTATCTCGCCTACCTCGCCTGGAAGATGTGGACGGCGCCGGTCGAGGCGCGCGAGGGCGAGATGCCGCGCGAAGAGTCGGCCGTCAAACTGTTCTTTGCCGGCATGGCGGTGACGCTCGGCAATCCCAAGATCATGATGTTCTATTTGGCGCTGCTGCCGACCATCATCGATCTCGCCTCGGTGACGATCGTCGGCTGGGTCGAGCTGACGGCGACCATGGCCGTGGTTCTGGTCGCCATCGATCTGGCCTGGGTGCTTGCCGCAGCGCAGGCGCGAAAACTGCTGAAGAGCAAGCGGGCGATGAAGATCGCCAACCGCGTCAGCGCCGGCACCATGGCCGGCGCTGCGGCGGCGATCGCGGCGCGGTCCTGAGCATGATCCCGAAAAGTGGAAACCGGTTTTCGGAAAGATCATGCTCAACCAAGCTACGCGTCAGCCCATTTCGATGATGGGCGCGATCTCGATGCTGAAAGCCGGGTCCTTCAGGATAGGACAATCCTTGGCCTTGCTGACGGCATCGTCAATGTCTTTCGCCTCGATGATTGTATAACCGGCGGTTGGATTGCTGCCGCCATTGTTCTCGACCTTGCCGCCAGGCAGCACCGTCTTCGACATGCCGACCGGATTGCCGCCGTCGACTACGGCCGAGCCAAGCTTGCCGTACCAGCCATTCCAGGCCTCCATCGCCGCTTTCCGTTCGGCCTCCTCGGTCGGCATCTTGCCCGAGCCATGATAGACGTAGAGAAATTTCGCCATGGTCTCCTCCTTGATCCAGCGGCATCGAACCGGCATGCGGTCGCGCCGCATTGCGATCATCGGACCAAAACGGCGAACACGCAACGAGAATGCGCGGCAGCTAATATAAAGATCATCACCGCGCCATCGCATGGTATTCATCGTTCGGCAGCATGTCGATTGCCGCCGCCACCCGGTTCGACATGTTGAAGAAGGCGGCGGTCGAGGCGATGTCCCAGATATCGCGATCCGAAAAGCCGGCCTGACGCAGCGCTGCACGATCGGCCTTGACGATCTTGTCCGGCTGCTCGGTCAGCTTCACCGCGAATTCAAGCATCGCCTTCTGTCTCGCGGAAAGATCGGCGGCGCGGAAGTTCATCACCATGATCTCGCCAAAGGCCGGGTCGCCGGAAAGCTGGCGCACCGCCGCGCCATGGGCGGCGAGGCAATAATAGCAATGATTGATGGAGGAGACGGCGACCGCGATCATCTCGCGCTCCAGCTTGGACAGGCCGGATTGGCCCAGCATCAGATCGTTGTACATATCGGTGAAGGCACGCAGCTTCGTCTCGTCGAAAGCGTAGGCCAAAAGCACATTGGGAACGATGCCGAGCTTCTCCTCGCATTTGGCGAAATAGGCCTTCGTCGCTTCGCTCAGTTCCGCGGGCGCGAGGTCAAGTGCGGTGATCTTGTCTTTCATGGCGGATTTTCTCCTCATTTTCGGTGACCCACCGGCGAATCCCGACATTTCGTCGCAAGCGGTCAAACCTTTGTCGCCAAATATCGGTCATCTGCTAGCATAGTCGCAAAACATATGACGGGAGGGATTAGCGACATGGCCGGCCTGAAATCTGCAAGCCAGTTGAAAAAGATGAGCACGGCCAAAGGCAGCGAGAAACCCGGCAGGCTTGCCGATTACCTGCTGGCCCGTGCGCCGGCCGAAGATGTCGCCGCCTATGAGGTGACCGCCCTCGAACGCGCCGCCGATCTCGCCGGACGCGCCGTCGCCAGGCACAAGAAAGGCGATTGCCTCGTCGCCATAGAGGTTGATTCCGGTGT
>NZ_RZSX01000566.1:0-4264 GCF_004023105.1 Mesorhizobium sp. M5C.F.Ca.IN.020.32.2.1
GCTATCCGGCGGCCAGCAGCAGCGTGTTGCGCTCGCGCGGGCCATTGTATTCCAGCCCGATATTCTGCTGCTCGACGAGCCGCTTGCCGCTCTGGACCGAATCCTGCGCGAGCAGTTGCAGGTCGAGCTGAAGCAACTGCAACGCAAACTTGGAATTACCACGATCCTGGTAACCCACGACCAGGAGGAAGCACTTTCGCTCTCGGACCGCGTACTGGTGCTGGCCGACGGTGCGGTCCAGCAGATCGCCGAACCCCTGGAAGCTTATGCGAGACCGGCTAATCGGTTTGTCGCGGGCTTTCTCGGCGCCACCAATTGCCTCGACGGCATAGCCATCCGGCATGGCTCCCGGGATTGGGTCATCCGGCTCGGCTCCGGCGAGGAATTGCCGTGTAACGCATCCGATAGGACGTCCGGCTCGGCGGTATCCGTCAGCGTCCGGCCGGAGCATGTTCGCGTGCTCGCACCGAGTGCGGAGCGTGGCATCCCTGCGACCGTCAACGAAGCCGTCTATCTCGGCCAGACAATTCGTTACCACGTTGAGACCGCGCGAGGCACGCCGCTGATTGCCGCATGCATCCAAACCGGGCGGCCGTATTCGCCGGGTGCGTCCATTCGCGTCGACTGGGATGCCGAAGCCGTGTGGCTCATTCCTGAGGGTGGCACGGCGCGGGCGAATGTCCAGCACGGAGCGCCCCAATTGCTACGAGTTTAAGGCGACTACAAAGAACAAGTGGAGAGGAACTTAGTCATGGAAATGAAGCGAACGCTTTCCGCACTATTAGGACTGCTTGCCGGGACGACGCTCTTTGCTGGCGTTCCGTCCGGCGCCAAAGCGGAGGATGTGGTAACTGAAATCCGCATAGTCGAAGCCGGCGGCAAATCCGGTGAGTCGATCGAGAAGGGCTATATTACACCGTTCACGCAAAAGACTGGCGTGAAGGTGGTCCGAGAAAGCCCGAATAGGATTGGGAAGCTGCAAGCAATGATCGCGTCCGGCAAGGTCTCTGCTGCACTTTTCGAGCTTGTTGGAAGTGAGCTCCAGCAGGCCAAGGCCCTGAACCTGCTTGAACCGCTCGATTGGAATGCGATTGATCCGTTGCCGATTTTTCCAGAAGCGCGCGACGACTACGGTCTGGGCTATCAATACTATTCCACGATCATGACGTGGCGTAAGGATGCCAAGGCGCCTTCGACCTGGGCGGATTTCTGGAACGTGAAAGATTTCCCTGGCAAACGCGCCCTGCCGGACTCAGCATACTCTGCAATTCCGATCGCTTTGTTGGCCGACGGGGTGAAGCCTGACCAGCTCTATCCCCTTGATCTTGATCGTGCTTTCAAGAGCTTGAAAAAGCTTAGCCCCCAGGTTGCCGTCTGGTGGACTACCGGGGCTCAACCGCCCCAGCTCTTGAATGACAACGAAGTGCAGTATGCTGTTGCATGGTCGGGGCGCGTCACTGCCGAGCCGATGCTGGACTACTCGTTCAATCAGGGCCTGATCGACACCAGCTTCTTTACCGTCCCGCGCGGCGCCGACCCGGCGCAGAAGGCTGCTGCGATGAAGCTACTGCATGAGATGACTGTGCCGGAAAACCAGGCTGCGGCGGCAAACGTCATTTCCTATACCGGAAACAGCCCGCAGCTTGATGCTCTTCTGCCAAAGGATCGCATCGGACAGTTCCCGACCGCGAAGCAGAACAAGGACGTGCAGGTCGGTTACGACCTCAAATGGTGGTTCGATCACGGCAAGGAAGTCGAGGAGCGCTGGCTAAACTTCAAACTCGAACGTTGAACCTTTGGGTCTGCAATCCTTGGCTCGCCGTCTGGAAATGAACGGGCGGCGAGCTGAACGACACAGCTGACGGATTTGTGACATGGGACGCATCGGGTCCAATGGCAACGGTTTTGCATATGTTCTACCCTTGGCCGTGGTCATGGTGATCGCATTCAACATTCCAATCCTGCTAATGTTGCGTATCAGCGTCGCGCCGTCGTGGACGCTAGCAAATTACCTGCACCTCGCCCAGGAAGAGGCTTATCTAAAGGTTCTGCTTAATACCTTCAAAGTGGCGGCGATCACCACCGTCTGCTCTGCTGTACTTGGATATCCCCTCGCCTATTGGATGACCTGGCTGTCGCCAACCGGGCGGTTGGTAGCGATCGCTTTCGTTGTGATTCCTTTTTGGGTCAGCGTCCTAGTGCGGAGCTATGCCTGGATCGTACTCCTTGGTAATGCCGGCCTCGTCAACCGGGCGCTGCTCTCGCTCGCGGTCATCGATCAGCCAATCGGTCTGATCTACAACGAGCTCGGGGTGATCATCGGTATGACGAACATTCTGATCCCGTTCATCGTCCTACCGCTCTACGCCGCGATGGCGAGGCTCGACCGGCGCCTGCTGCAGGCCGCAGCGGCCTTAGGCGGATCGGACTTCCAGACGTTCTGGCTGGTCTTCTTTCCCCTAACTCGGCCAGCCCTTGCCGCGAGCGCTCTCTTGGTCTTCATCTCCGCAATCGGGTTCTACATCACTCCGGCGCTCCTCGGCGGCGGGCGCGTCTCGATGATAGCGAATGTCCTCGACGTCCTGATTAACCAGGTTCCTAGCTGGGAACTGGCGGCAGCAATTTCTGCCGTACTGCTTGCAGCCAGCGTCGCTCTGTACGCGCTCTATCGCCGCGCGGCGGCATATTCGGGCATGTGAGGAAGTCATGAGTAACCGGCAAGGGCGACACCACCAGGGCGGCGGCCACGATATGCCGGCCACCCGGGATGCTTTTGAAGCTGCGCCGATCGAGGTGTACCGGCACAGGCTTCCCCTCGGGCCGGTGGTGCTGGGTGCGATAGCGGTCTCAGTCCTGCTTTTCTTGTCTCTGCCGATCCTGGTGGTCGTGCCAATGTCATTCTCGAGCGCGAGCACACTCCAATTTCCACCGCCAGGATTCTCACTTCGCTGGTATGCCGCATTCTTCACGGATCCTCGCTGGATGAGCGATTTGTGGACCTCACTAAAGGTGGCGCTCGCCGCCAGCACGCTGGCTCTACTGCTTGGTGGCTCGGCCGCCTATGGCCTGGTACGCGGAAGATTTGTCGGCCGGCTGGTTGTCGAGGCCAATTTCATCCTGCCGATCGTGGTTCCGTCCGTCATTACCGCGCTCGCACTTTATCTTGTGTTCGCGCGTATCGGACTGCTGGGGACCCTCCCAGCGCTTATCATCGGGCACATGGTGCTGGGGGTTCCTGTAGTAGTCCTCGTGATGACCGTCGCATTCCGGGAATTCGACGTCAGATTAGAGCAAGTGGCCTTCACCCTCGGGGCGTCAACGCGTGTCATGCTGTGGCGCGTTCTGCTCCCCAATGTAGTTCCTAGCATAGGAGCCGCCTGGATCTTCGCCTTTATAACAAGCTTCGACGAGGTCATCGTCACAATCTTCGTTTCCGGGACCTATGAGACGGTGCCGAAGCGGATGTTCAACGAATTGGTACTGCAGATCAATCCGACGATCACGGCCATTGCCTCCTTGCTCATCGGGATCAGTATCGTCTTGGTCGGAGTATCTGCCCTGCTGATGAAGTCACGAGATCAGTCCAAATCCGCTTGAATTGCCGGACACATACCGTCTGCTGTGATGGATGCACTAAACCAATAGAAGTCAGAGGCCACACATGTCCTATAATCCCATTCCCCGCATTTGCGCCAAGGGTGACGCCTTCTCAATCGGCATAGCCCTTGGGCGGGCGACCGCCTCCGGTTTTCGCGAGCACGTCCTGCCCACCGAAGCATTTCAGGCGCTTTACGCCCGCTGGCGTGGTTCGGACTATCTACAGTCGCTGGAATCCGCTGCCCGCACGGCCTATCCCCGCTTCGTGCGAGAGATCGAAGGCATTGCCGAAGGCTTGGAGCAGGATTTCGACAAAGTATTCCTTTGGAACTGCCGAGGCGACCTGCGCCTTCCCGAGCATGTCTCCCCGAAAACCAAGGCCATAGCCGCCACCGGGTGCACCACTCTCCTCATTCCGGCGAAAGGCGATGCTCCGGCGGCAATCGCGCACAACGAAGATGGCGCGGTGGAGTTTCTAGGCGCTTGTTGCTGGGTCGAGGTCGAGCCCGACGAAGGGCCGGCCTGGAGCAGCTTCATGTATCCCGGCTGGCTGCCGGGCAACACGTTTGGGTTAAATGAGGCGGGCATTGTCCAGACCGTCAACAATATCACCGCCCACGATCTTCAGCCGGGGGTGCCAAGGCAGATCATCTGCCGCGCGATACTC
>NZ_RZSX01000567.1:0-4260 GCF_004023105.1 Mesorhizobium sp. M5C.F.Ca.IN.020.32.2.1
AGCATCGGTGTGGAAGCGGGTTCATCCTCCAACAGTTGCCGCAGTTCCCCTGGCTCGAACGCCATCATCGGTGGGGAAGCGGGTTCATCCTCCAACAGCTGCCGCAGTTCCCCTGGCTGGAACGCCATCATTGGTGGGGAGGCAGGCTCGTCCTCCAACAGTTGCCGCAGTTCCCCTGGCTCGAACGCCATCATCGGTGGGGAGGCGGGTTCATCCTCCAGCAGCTGCCGCGGCTCTTCCTCGGGCGGCAAGCGCCTCCTTAGCCGGTCTTGCAGCGCCTGCCGATCGGCAACGAGGTTGTCGAGGGGCAGCGGCTCGTGGTCTGGCCGCTGCCCTTTCACCAATCGTTCAACCAGCGCCCACGTGCCCTCCAGGACAAATACGCCGCAATCATAATGGTTCGTCTGTCTGGCCATGGGGGCTGGCGCCAAGGTGGCATTCAGCAGTCCTGCGAGCTGTTTTGCAGGCACGTCGTTATATCCCTCTCGCTGGAGGGAGTCGTAGTGATAGGCGAACCGCCTTTCCGGGTCGCGGCGATCAACGAGCAGCAGCGACCAATGGGTGCCGGGGCTAGTAGCCGTGCCATTATTCACTGGCAAGAACAGGAAGTCGGCTGTGGCGTTGTTTTGATTATAGATGGACTGCAATATGCCTCGAGCGTCTTGCGGCGACGTGTGTCGCAGTAGATGGGATACGGAAGGATCCACCAGCCGAGTCCGGGCAGCGAGCGCCGGATTGATCCCCTGCAGTTGCCCCTCCAGCAAATTGTAATCTCTCTGGATATGGGCGTCGCTCAGCCATTCGGCGGCGCCGAGCACCCGCCCCGTTGCAACGTTGGACGGGGCTGTCGGATCGAGCGCCCCGATCTGAGCCCCAGAGGAACTGGTAGTCAGTGTGGTCACATCAACCAGTGGAAGGCCGCGGTAGGTGCCTGGCAGCCTAGCGGTTGCTGGCGAGGCGGGTTGGGGAGCTCTTGCCGGTGCCGCTGGCCCAGCTTCAGCAGCGGCCCCAACGCGCCTGGTGACTGCGTCTGCCGGATGAGCAGAAAGGACAGTTTCGCGCCCGAGCACAATGCGCGGCAGGATATCCCGGAGGTGAGCCAATGCAGAACTGATACTTAGCCTATTACCATAGGAGACAGCCTTGAAGCTCTCAACATCTTTATCCAGCGATTTGTCGTGAATCCGAGCCGCAATCCCAAGCTTGTTATTTTGACGCAGGTACTGACTAAAATGTCTAAGAAAATTTGTATAGCCGCCCACGGTATCTGGATTCCGTCCGGTCGCAGGCGCTGCCAGGTACTCCTTGGTCGAAGCGGCTCTGTAATTTCTAATGAGCTCGGCATCGTCAGGATAGGGGATCACGACAGGGCGAGCCATAATCTGGGCTCCGCCTGTCGACTTCTTGAGGTAACGCAGTGCGCCAGCCACGGTGGAGGAACCACCCGTACTCTCGTACTCCTTGAGATCCTGATCCAGCGACGAATGGTAAAGCCGAGCAGCAAACCCTGGCTTGTTGTTTTGAAGGAGCCACCGACTAAAGCCGAAAAGAGAATTTACATTGTAAGTGACCGTGTTCGCTTTGGCCTTACCCGCGTGGAATGCTGCCCTCAGCCCTTCGATAGCGGTCGCATCGTTGGAATAGACAGGACGCTTGTCGGCACCGTCGGGGACTACAATTGGACGATCCGGCTGCACTGTCGAGGGCATCGACCCACCACCTCCGGGATGCGGTGCTGGGGTGGATTCGTGCTCATCCCTCTGCCTGACGAGCTGCGCCTCACATTCCGGTGTAGCCACCTTATGAGGATCCTGCATCGGTTCGATCCCCTCCATCTCCTGCTGCAACCAAGCCAAAGCTTGGCGAGCGGCCTGCGCGGCTTCATCAACCGCGGAGGATGTCTCCACACCTCTGGCGGACGCCGGCAGAGCCTGCTCCGCCCGCCGTCGAAAGAGCTCTGGCGAGGCGGATTTCTCCGCCCACAATCTGGGCTGCGTAGCGAGTCCCCGTCCAGATTTATGTGGCACCGCCTCGCTTGGCAGCGGGCTGCTCCTGTCCCGTGCAGCTACCAGCTCCTCCGGGGCGCCCTGGTCGCCGTGGCGCCAGTTCAAGTGAGGGACGGCCTCTCCAAAGTCGGGCGCTTGGTGTTGGTGCGCGGTTGGGGCGAGAGACAATGGTAGATCGGTGCCCTCCTTATAACCTACCGGCAGGAGCTCCTCTGGCCAATCGAATCCCTGCTGTGGTGCGGTATGCTGAGCAGCGTCGCCACGGGGACGAGCCTCCATGCTGACCGCGTTTTCCAGATGATTCCCGAGTATAACGCGCGGCGGGTTCTTGCGGAGATAAACCAGCGCAGATTCGATCGGAGCTCCACCATTAGAGGAGGCGGCCTTGTAGCTCTCAACATCTTTATCCAGCGATTTATCGTAAATGCGACCCGCAATTCCGAGCTTGTCATTTTGACGTAGGTAATGACTGAAATGGTTAAGAGCAGTTGCGTAGCCGCTCGCGGATCTGAAATGTCTGGTGAGCGCGGCGTCGTCAGGATGGGGGTTCAGGACAGCGCGACCCACAATCGGGCCGGCTCCGCCCATCGACTTCATCAATTGACGCAGTGCGCCAGCCACGGTGGAGGAACCACCCCTACTCTCGTACTCCTCGAGATCCTGGCTCAGCGACGGATGGTAAAGCCGAGCAGCAAGCCCTGGCTTGTTGTTTTGAAAGAGCCAACGACTAAAGCCGAAAAGAGAATTTGTGCTGCGAGTGACCGTGTCCGGCCTGGCTTTACCCGCAAGGAGTGCTGACTTCAGCCCTTCGATGGCGGTGGCATCGTTGGAATAAACAGGACGCTTGTCGGCACCGTCGGGGACCACAATTGGACGATCCGGCTGCACTGTCGAGGGCATCGACCCGTCGAGATGCGGTGCTGGGGTGTATTCGTGCTCGTCCCCCTGCATCACAAGTTGCGCCTCCCGTTCCGATGTACCCACCTGATGGGTGGGGAGTTGCATCATCACGCGAGCGCCTGAGTTGCCAACCTCACCTGGTTGCCGCTCAGTGACAGCATGCTGCAGATTGCTTTGGATCCTCTGCCTCTTCGTTGGTCTCAACTCACCTTTACCATGCGAGCCATTGACGAGGACCTCCTCGCCTGGCGCACCCATCAACTCGTCCGCCGCCTGCAGTTCGCCCAAGTGCTGCTCAAAACCGGCTTGGCCGGCCTGTCCGCTTGCTCGTGCGGTACGGCGTGCTGCACCTGCAGCCAAGCTGCCACGATGAATGTCTAGTTTGTACGGGTGCACGCTATCCTCACTTCCACAGATCACATGAGCAACCTACTCAGGCAAGCTTTCGAGAGGCTGACGAGGTCCGCCGCCGCGGAAGGCGAAGGCTGGTTTTCTGCTCAGCGGTTGACGGCCTCGCGTGTTGCGGCCGCGCCGGGTATCACGCCAATCAATCTGAATAGTCGATGCGTCAAACGAACCAGGATGGGATTTTCGTAGCGGGGCTGCTCTACTCACTCTTGTCCTGAGGGCAGAATTCAACCATATCGCCGAGCAACTGGATGCCGATTGGATACCCGATCCGGAAAGCTTCAGCTCCTATGTGACGCGATGATGAGGCCTGGTCTCGCAGCGGCATGCGTTCCGAGAGATGCTGCACCAGGTACGAGGCGACCTTATCCAACAAGGCACCACTTGCGCTGTTTTGTGGAGACGAGCGTCGGCATGCATCCATGCGGGTGCTTGAGTGGTGAAGACTCTGAACGACGGTTCCTATGGCGCTGCCGGCGCAATCAGCTGCTTGGGGACGCGTGACGCAGATCAAAGCTCCCCTTGCCGAGCACGGAGCAGGCGAGTGAGAGAGCAGATGAATAGGCGTGTCGCCAATATTTTCGCATTGCTCTAATCGATTATAGTTGTGAGGAGCAATTTGAGACCATTTACTTGCGGCTCAAGTCACCCATAAAAGAAGGCAAGCACCGATTCGGTAGCTTATCCCCTGTCTTTCGCGTACTCGCGGCCGTGGCGCCGGGTGAACGATTGAAGACCGCCGGTCTCACTCGCAGGTGGGTGCCAGGGCGTGGGGCGGTTGGCAAGCCACAGGAGTAGGACAATGTCGAAGGATTCGGGTAAGGGCGATAATCACGGCGGCGGACCGGGCAAGATCGAGATCACGGTGGTGGTGAACGGCCAGCCCACGCAGGTCGAAGCCAATCCCAACCAGCCGCTTCACGTCATTCGTACCAAAGCCCTTGAG
>NZ_RZSX01000568.1:0-4225 GCF_004023105.1 Mesorhizobium sp. M5C.F.Ca.IN.020.32.2.1
TTCGGCGACATCCCCCCGCAAGGGGGGAGATTAGGCTCTCTGCGCCAGCCTTGCGCTCTCAACAGCAATGCCGAGCAGCGCCTGCCGTGCCAGCGCGACCGAGAGATCCGGCCGCCGGCGGGTATGCAGGACCGCCGTCTGTAATCGGGTCAAAGCGCGGCCAAGCGCCTCGCTGCTCCAACGTTCGAGGGCTTTCTCCACCAGCTTGCGCCGCGAGAAAAAAACCGGCGGGCGCGCCGCGGCAACGACTGAAGCGGCGTTGCGGCCGCCGGTGTCCATTAGGCCGCGCATCGCCTGGATCGCCTGCAGCTGCCGCATCGCCGAGGAAAGCACCAGAAAAGCTTGGCCGCCGGACTGGCAGTGGCGGGTGAAGGCCATGTCGAAATCGCCGACCTTGCCCTCGAGCAAGGCATCGACGGCGTCGTCGAAGGACAGACCGGAGACGTCGCCCGAAGTCGCCTTGACGTCGTCGAGGCCGACTTCGGTCTGGCCGTGGGCGTAGAGCACCAGCTTCTCGATCTCGCCGCGCGAGGCCAGCCGGTCGCCGCCGAGGTTGCGGCGCAGCGCCTGGCGGGCCTCCAGCGTCATCGACATGCCGGCCTTGCGCAATTCGTCGTCGATGACCGTGTCGATGTCGCGGGCCTCGTCGGCATAGCACGGCAGCGCCATGGCAATGTCCGCCGCCTCAACGATGGCGCGCAGCCCGACGCCCTTCTTCAGGTCCCCGGCCTCGATCAGTATGATCGCGTCCCGCGCGGGCTCAGCAGTCAGCGCCTTGACGTCGTCGGCCAGGGCCTTCTGGCCGGAGGCATTGCGCACCCAGAGCAGGCGCCGGTCCGAAAACATCGGCACGGTGCGAGCCTCGTCGAGCAGGCGGCCTTCGTCGCGATCGACTTCCGAACCGTCCAGCCTGACCACCGAGAACGGATCGTCGAGCGGCAGGCCGGTTTTGCCGGCAAAGGCCTTTGCACGCTCGGCGACGAGCCCACGATCGGGACCATAGAGCAGGACGACCGAGATGCGCGGATCCGGCCGCGCTAGCCACGAATCGACCTCATAACCTTTCTTCTGTGCCATCGGGCTCTGGTTAGCATGAATGCGGGCGCGGGGTGAACAAAAGGACGCCGCTATCTTCCGAAACACCTATAGCACAGCGCCCTCTCTGTCCCGCCGACATCTCCCCGGGTATAGGAATTTCGAGAGGTTGCCGATCTTGCAGGACCAGGTTTCCTCGCCCCGCAAAGCGGGGGAGAGGTGGCAGTTAAGCGGTGGGAGAGGGGGCAACCACGCTGGCGAGCCTCTGAATCATTCAGGTCGCGCCTTCCCCCTCTCCGTTCGGCTTTGCCGAGCCACCTCTCCCCCATTTCATGGGGGCGAGGAACCCGTTGCAAGCCCAAAAATACCGGCTCTTGCGCCAAATCAGGCCGGACCATTCGCCTAGTTGCGCGCGGCACCAGAAGATCGACAAGAAATTTCGGCGACATATCTGCATCTTGGCTGGCGGTATCGGGGAGGCGGCCTTTCTGTGGTCGTTCCCGGTTGAAGCACCAGCCGGCGAATTGGCACTGGTCTGGCGGTGTGCAAAGATCGCACCGGGCAACATTGGAGGACGAAGGTCATGGCTGATGCGGGACTATTGCGCTTCCATGTGCCGGAACCGGAGGTGCGGCCGGGCGGGACGCCTGACTTTTCCAATGTGACCATCCCCAAGGCCGGCTCGGTGCCGCGTCCCGAGATCGACGTCGATCCGCGCACCATCCGCGACATGGCCTTCTCGATCATCCGCGTGCTCAACCGCGCCGGCGAGGCGGTCGGACCCTGGGCTGGCCTGCTTTCCGACGACGAATTGCTGGAAGGACTGCGCCACATGATGACGCTGCGCAGCTTCGATGCGCGCATGCAGATGGCGCAGCGGCAGGGCAAGACCTCCTTCTACATGCAGCATCTGGGCGAGGAGGCGGTGAGCTGCGCCTTCCGCAAGGCGCTGGCGCTGGGCGACATGAATTTTCCGACCTATCGTCAGGCAGGCCTGCTCATCGCCGACGGCTATCCAATGGTCACGATGATGAACCAGATCTATTCGAACGAGGCCGACCCGCTGAAGGGGCGGCAGCTGCCGATCATGTATTCGTCGAAGGAGCACGGCTTCTTCTCGATCTCCGGCAATCTGGCGACGCAATATATCCAGGCGGTCGGCTGGGCGATGGCTTCGGCGATCAGCAATGATTCGAAGATCGCCGCCGCCTGGATCGGCGACGGTTCGACGGCCGAGTCCGACTTCCATTCGGCGCTGGTGTTCGCCTCGACCTACAAGGCGCCGGTCGTGCTCAACGTCGTCAACAACCAGTGGGCGATCTCGACCTTCCAAGGCATCGCCCGGGGCGGCTCCGGCACTTTCGCCGCCCGCGGTCTCGGCTTCGGCATTCCGTCGCTGCGGGTCGATGGCAACGACTATCTCGCCGTCCATGCGGTGGCGAAATGGGCGGCCGAGCGCGCGCGGAAAAATCTCGGCCCGACGCTGGTCGAATATGTCACCTATCGTGTCGGCGCGCATTCGAGCTCCGACGATCCGTCGGCTTATCGGCCGAAGGCCGAGTCCGACGCGTGGCCGCTCGGCGATCCGATCGTCAGGCTGAAGAACCATCTCATCCAGCGCAGCGTCTGGTCGGACGAGCGCCACACCCAGGCCGAAGCAGAAATCCTCGAAACAGTGATCGCGGCGCAAAGGGAGGCCGAGCGCCATGGCACGCTGCATGCCGGCGGCAAGCCTTCGGCGCGTGACATGTTCGAGGGCGTCTATGCCGAGATGCCGCCGCATCTCAGGCGCCAACGCCAGCAGGCCGGGGTCTGATCATGCCAAGACGGACAATGATCGAGGCGATCCGCGACGCCATGGACGTGTCGATGGCCCGCGACGAACGCGTCATCGTGTTCGGCGAGGATGTCGGCTTTTTCGGCGGCGTCTTCCGCTGCACGCAAGGCCTGCAGGCCAAATTCGGCAAGAGCCGCTGCTTCGATGCGCCGATCAGCGAATCCGGCATCGTCGGCTCGGCCATCGGCATGGCCGCTTACGGCCTGAAACCTTGCGTCGAAGTGCAGTTCGCCGACTATGTCTATCCGGCCTATGACCAGATTGTCTCGGAAGCGGCGCGGCTGCGCTACCGGTCGAATGGCGACTTTACCTGTCCGATCGTGGTCAGGATGCCAACCGGCGGCGGCATTTTTGGCGGCCAGACCCACAGCCAGAGTCCGGAGGCGCTGTTCACCCATGTCTCCGGCCTGAAGGTCGTGGTGCCGTCCAATCCGCATGACGCCAAGGGTCTCTTGATTGCGGCGATCGAGGATCCCGACCCGGTGATCTTCCTGGAGCCGAAGCGGCTCTACAACGGGCCCTTCGACGGCCACCACGAGCGCCCGGTGACGCCGTGGTCGAAGCATGAACTTGGCGAGGTCGCCGACGGCCACTACACGGTCCCGCTCGGCAAGGCGGTGATCCGCCGGCCGGGTGCCGCTGTCACCGTGCTCGCCTATGGCACCATGGTTTATGTCGCCGAGGCGGCGGCCGAGGAGACCGGCATCGACGCCGAGATCATCGATCTGAGGACGCTGCTGCCGCTCGATCTCGAGACGATCGTCGGCTCGGTGAAAAAGACGGGCCGCTGCGTGATCGTGCACGAGGCGACGCTGACATCCGGGTACGGCGCCGAGCTGTCGGCCCTGGTGCAGGAGAACTGCTTCTACCATCTGGAAGCGCCGGTGGCGCGGGTCGCCGGCTGGGACACGCCCTATCCGCACGCGCAGGAGTGGGACTATTTTCCCGGTCCCGCTAGGCTCGGCCGCGCGCTCGTTGAAACGATGGAAGCCTAAAAGGGGGAGGCCTGACGACGATGGGCGAATATGTGATCAAGCTGCCCGATGTCGGCGAAGGCGTCGCCGAGGCCGAGCTGGTCGAATGGCAGGTCAAGGTCGGCGATCTCGTGCGCGAGGACGCGGTGCTGGCCGCCGTCATGACCGACAAGGCGACGGTCGAGATTCCCTCGCCCGTTGACGGCGAGATCGTCTGGCTCGGTGCGGAGATCGGCGACACGGTGGCGATCGGCTCGCCCATCGTCAGATTGAAGGTGGCCGGCGAAGGCAATGTGAAGGCCGCTGCGGAATCGTCGGGAGGTGAGGCGAAAGCCACCGAGGCTACCCCCACCCCGGGCCCCTCCCCACAGGGGGGAGG
>NZ_RZSX01000569.1:0-4211 GCF_004023105.1 Mesorhizobium sp. M5C.F.Ca.IN.020.32.2.1
GCGTCCTGTACACGTTGCCGGTGACCCGCGCACAGTTTGCGAAGGACGCAAACAGCGCAACTTATCAAATCGTGCGGCAATCGGCAGCCGGGCCGGTCAGCATCGAGTCCGATGGGATGACCCTGTTGCAGCCAGGCGACCTCGTCAACATCAGCGTGGGCGCTAGCGAGCCAAGAGAGCCGGCCGGTTCGCCGGTCCCGACCTTGCCGCTGACCGGCGAGAGCTTGCCGGCCTCGCGCACACCTAGCGATGGTCTTGGAACGTCGCTTCTCGAGAATGGCATTCAACAGTAGCGCTGCTATCCCCGGGAGACAGCTCAGCCTGCTCCTCAACGAACTGCGTTTGCCGCCATCAAGCGAAGTTGTGGGATCGAGATCCCCATCATATCGAGACCAATCCAGCCCATCCGACGAATACGCCATAAAAGCGTTGTATCGGACGCCAGTGATCGGTTGTAAAATGCTTCACCAAGCGACCATTCATCACAGGTAACTTTGACGGGATCACTGTAGTATGTCTGAATTTTCTCGATCCCCATGCCGGGCGTGGCTAACCATGTCGGAATATGATGGCATAACCGATCAACGTCGGTTAGCACTTTATTGAGACCCGTACCCGCCGCCGGATCGCTGGTAGCAAAACTGTCACCAGCCAATACCAGACCGGGTTGCTGTTCATGATTCTGCGCAGCGTAAAGATCAACGGGTCGAATCTGAATATCGCTTGAGACGACAGCATCACCAAGGAGACGCTTCAATCGGGGCATTACCGAATATAATGCAGATAACGGCGATGTGCGCACTTCCTGACACCACGGATGGCGTATATCACCATGGTAGACGAATACATTGGCGCGCATTCTTGAACCAATCGGAAACATGCTCACATAACCCATAGGCCCTGGCTTTTCCGCAGAATACGTTAAAGCTTGAAATTTGAAACCAGCTTTAGAGGTGAGATCAAAACCAACACTGATCGAGTGGCATTTGCTGATCTCGGATCGCGTGATCGCACCCCGGACGACATTGTTTAAGCCGGTCGCCACCACAATCAATCGGGTCGACCATGTGTCACCATTTGACAGGGTAATTTCCTGCCGGTCGGAACTCGTCGTTATTTTGGTCACTTTAGCGCAGATGAATTGGACACTATCTGGAATCTGGCGGCGAATAACATTTACCAAATCCTCATAAGCCACCCCATATTCGCAGGGCTCGCCGTGTTTCCCTTGCTTTTTACCGATGACATAACCGCGACGGGCCACCCATATCTCAGTCATCGGTGTCGCAGCCGCCAATACGGCATCCACCAGCCCGGTTTTTTTGAGCAAGTCGACTTGATCGCCATCGAGTTTTTCGCAGCGAAACTCCACCGGATAGACTTGATGGATATCAACAAGGATGGTCGAAATCCCCATCCGGCCAAGCATCGCAGCGGCTAACGAGCCGGCGGTACCACCCCCGAGGACCGCTACATCAATATTATTCAATTCCCGCTCCTTTGCCCACCACTTCATTGAAAACACGATCATGACAGCGAGCCAAACGGTGTCGAAGAAAATTCAAGACTCCGTCTTTTGCTGCAAAACCAAACCAGGGGCGCTTGTTCATCACGCGACCAAACCGCGCAATCCACAGTTCTGTGAACAGCGTTGACGCGGCAACAATCCCCTCCATCAGCCGGCCAGTCTCGCGAAGCAACTTGAACTGCTTCTCCTCAATCTTCTCGCAGCGAAAATCCTCCGGATAGGGATGATGCGCGTCGATCAGGGCGACCGAGAATCCAGCTCGCCCGAGCGTCGCGGCGGCGATGGAGCCCCCCAAGCCGCCGCCGACAGTCCCAATATCTACGCCATACATCATAGTCTCCAGCAAAGTAATCGCATTATACTATACTTTTTCGAGAAGATCGATGATTGTATCCCGCTCCAAGATCAAAAACTCGTGAACAGTCGGTCAGATAAACATGCGACGCAAGGATCGTCTTGTCTTACGAATAACCTGCCGCAGCGGCGGCTTTAACAACGTCGTTTGATTATACCATGTATCCACATAATGGATCGCCATTCGCGCCGCAATTACAATACGACCGCGCAACGTTCTGCTGTCAAAATGGAAAAACAAAGGCAAGTTGATATCCGACCATGCAAGCTTATAGGGTTCGTCGCCGATCGTAAAATCGAATTTCTGCATCTTCTGGCCAATGGCATATTGCAACATTTCCTGAATATGCTGACGCCCGGGACTGTATTTGGCGAACTCGTCCTCATAACTCGACATCACCAGTGAATAAATGGAGTTGAACCGGAGACCGAGACCCGTCGCCACCGGAACCCCAGCCACATCCAGCCGCGTGACATGGATGACCTCGCACAAGCGAGGATTGGCGACAATCGCCAAGTAAAATTCGCGAAAACCCGGACGTGCGAACATATCATGAACACCCATTCGGGCATAGCTGCTCCGTTTTTGTTCGATCAGCTTTGTAATGGTGCACTCGATCTCGGCCTGCTCTTGCACGTCTACAAAGCGAATCGCCCCGCCACCTTGCTTGGCGAGGTTTTTGGCCTTGCGCCGGTGGGTATGCAGCGTCGAATTCGAAAACTTTGACGCATAAAACCGATCCCAGTTCGCTTCCGGGAGGGTTGCGACATGTCCGCCGCAATTAGCCAGCAGGACTGGCAAGCCGAGAAAGGGATTAGGTTGAGAGCCGACAACACTGGGCATATTGTAAAATTCAACAGCGTCGAAACGAAGTTGAGGATGGTCTTGAATCGTCCGAATTATGTCTTTCCAGAGGCGGCCGAATTGCCCAGGTTTCACGTGATCGCTAAAATTTATCGCCAGGATGGGCGAATTATAATCGCACAATTCCGATCCAAACCAGACCAGCCGGCGGATCAGACCATGGCGTTCGATTGCCAATGGCAGAATAAAAACCGCCACGCCGGTATCGTCGAGACCCAGCACGATCACCGGAATCAGTTTCTCTTTGGAACCGATGTGGCGATACCATTCCATCTGCCAATCAAACAATTGGAATACAGTACAATCCGCATGCTGCTCTAATGTTCTCCACTGAGCTTCCACCGCGTCCATATCGGTGAAAATTTGCAGAGCAATATTCGCCGTCGTCATTGGGTGTCCAATGTAACAATGTTCTGCTTGAAATCCCAAACCCAGCGCCATGATCGATGTCTCCTCAAGTCTGGAGCGGCGACTCGGTCGGTCGCTCGTGCTGCGCGGGACCGGCGGCAGAATCCAGTTTCACCGCGAAGGCCAAAATCAGGGCGGCACATGCACCCTCGATGCTGACGGCGAGCGTCCAGCCTAGGACCAGGCCTTGAAGTCCACCAAGCTTCGCCCCCGCGACCACGAAGCACAGCTCCAGCAATCCGCCAAGCGCGAACCAGCGAGATGCCTTGCGCATCCTGTCGCCCAACCGCGCCAGCGTACAGGCATGAAATTTGAGCGTTGATCCCAACAGGCTGAAGCCGAGGAAGCGCAGGCTCGAACCGGCGATCTCAGGATACGCTGGATTGAAGACCGCAAGGATCTGCTGCGAATAGGTGAAGACTATGACGGCGCAGACCAGCGAGAAGAGCAATGACGCCGTCACCGATACAAGGACATCGTGTCTGGATTGTTTCGGGCATGCCCTGATCACGGGGAACAGGACCGTGGCCATGGCTGCGGGAATCAATGACGCCATAGAGACCAGCATCCACAACGCCACGAAGGCGGCATTTGTGGTGGGCGACAGGAGAACCAGCACAAGGTAGGGCATGATGACGCTCGGGGCCTGCACGGCCACATCGAGCGCGTAATGGTCGACCACCTTGCGTCGGAGAATATGGAGCAGCTGAAAATCGGGGGCCCCAACAAGACGACGCGCGCCGCCCCGGGTCAAGAGATCGACGCCGACAAAGGACGCCAGCAGGCCGGCCACCCAGGTCAGAAGCAGCGCGGCACTGGACGTGTGGCCGGCGGCCGCAGCGCAGGCGATCAGCAGCAGCTTGAATGTGGAGAACAGCACTTGCCGGATCATCCTGCCGGTGCTGCGCAGGTTGCCGACGAAGGCCTGGTCGACCATCATGGCGAGAACCGTCAGGCCGCAGCCGAGGACGAATGCAACTCTTTGGAGCCAGCCGCCGATCGACTCGGTCGAGCTGTTGAGGTACGCATCTCCGAAGACAAACACCACGGCCAGGC